>CABXJW010000011.1 GCA_902512585.1 uncultured Woeseiaceae bacterium
AGAGATACGGCACAAGCGCACAGAGATTTAGAGTCACGGAAAACTACGGGCTCCACAATTTTGATACCTTGAGAGCATTACAATGACTTACCAACCAATCAAGGAAGGTGATTCTACTTTCCTTGATATAAGAGGAAAAAAGCATCATCTGAAAATATGGGGACAATCCGATGCCCCCAAACTTTTTTATCTACATGGGTGGGCAGACACTGGCACTACTTTTCAGTTTGTTGTTGATAAAATGCGATCAAATTGGCAAATTATTGCTCCTGATTGGCGTGGCTTTGGTAAAACTGAGCATCAGAACTCTTCTTATTGGTTTCCGGACTACTTAGCGGATCTTGATTTTATTTTAGAAACTTACTCACCAGATGAAACTGTTACAATAATGGGTCACAGCATGGGAGCAAATATAGCCTCTCTATACGCTGGAATAAAACCAGAGCGAGTGAACCAATTAATCAATATTGAGGGTTTTGGATTAAGTGATTCGGACCCAAATAACGCGCCAGATACTTATCGACGATGGTTACAAAAACAAGAATCAGCACCTACTTTTAATGGGTACTCATCTTATGACGAGTTAATCCCTAAAATTACAAAAAGAAACCCAAGTATGAAATTAGATCGAGCAGCCTTTGTAGCAAGAGAATGGGCTTATGAAGATTCTAACGGTCATATAAGCTTACGTGCGGATCCATATCATAAACTACCTAATGCAGTACAATACAGAAGATTAGAAGCGGAGGCCTGTTGGAAGAATATTATAGCTAGAACACTTCTCATTTGGGGGGAGCATACCAATTTCAAAAAAGAAATGGATTTATTGAAAAACACAACCTCTGCCAAGCATCCATTTACTCAAGCTAAATGTGTTTGTGTTTCAAATACCGGGCATATGATTCACTTTGAGAATCCAGAATCTCTAGCAGCTGTCTTAGATGATTTTTTAAGCAGTGATTAATATCACTCAAGCAAGAAACATTCCATATGCAGGGTTATTACTTTCTTGCCAGTAACGATAACCCAGTTCGGAAAGATGTTTTTCAAGTTTGTTCATCTCAGTATCGGTGGCTTCTATCCCAGCAAGAATGCGTCCAAAGTCAGAGCCATGATTACGATAATGAAATAAAGTAATATTCCATTCGATTCCCACTGCATTTAAAAAGCTCATCAGCGCCCCAGGCCTTTCTGGGAATTCGAATCGATATATACGTTCATTTTTTATGGAAGTTCGTCCACCTACCATATGTCTTATATGAACTTTTGCCAATTCATTTTGACTTAGATCCATTACAGAGTAATTTAATTTTTCTAAATAATCTATGGTTTCGTTATGAGCATGCTCTCCTTGATGCAAAGCGAGCCCTAAAAAAACTCTTGCTGATGCCTCATTATGGTAACGATAATTAAATTCTGTAATATTTCTTTTGCCTATGGCATCACAGAATTTTTTAAAACTACCAGGTTTTTCTTCAATTTCTACAGCAAGCAATATTTCACTTTGTTTTCCTATCGCCGCTCTCTCAGCTATATGCCTCAGTCGATCAAAATTTACATTTGCACCACAATTAATACCTATATATGTTTTATTTTTAATTTTATGGTACCCAGTATATTTAGTTATACCTGCTAATGATAAAGCGCAGCAACTCCTTCACCTGCTGTAAGCTCAAGAACTTTCTCAGCAATATCTTGGTCAGCCATAATTATATTAGAACATCCATGAGCTTTAGCGAGTTCAGCTTTTTCTTCTGTACTTACCACGCCAATAATTTTAGCGCCTAAATAGTTCGCCCATTGACATGCAATTAATCCTACTCCACCAGCTGCAGCATACAAAAGAATGTTATCGCCGGTTTGAACGGAATAGCTTTTATTCAATAAATACCATGCAGTTAAACCCTTCAAAAAAAGTGCTGCAGCCTGCTCATCAGGAATTTCATCTGGTATTGGTACAAGTTGATTAGCATCGAAATTGCGATGCTCTGAGTAAGAATCAGCTGGTCTTCCAGTGTACACAACCCGATCTCCCACCTCTACCGCAGTAACATCATCCGCTACATCCTCAACAACACCAGCTGCCTCACTACCGAGACCTGTTGGAAGAGGCATAGGATATAGTCCTGATCTGTGATATGTATCAATGAAATTCAATCCGATCGCAGTATGACGAACTCTAGCTTCACCTGATTGTAATTTTGGTAGATCAATCTCACTGTAACTAAGGACTTCTGGTCCACCGTATTCATTTATTCGAATTGCATTTGTTTTCATGTTAATTTTCCATGTTTAAAATTTTTTAAGAATAACTAACTTTTGTTAAATTGCCAAAAAATAAAAATATATATTTGCATGATGGTTTAGCATCTGATGAGATTATGAAAGAAGAGTATAAGGTAAAAAAATATGACGCGTATTAAAAAAAAAGTCGCATTAATAACTGGAGCCGCACAAGGTATTGGTTTAGAAACGGCTAAATTATTTATTAAAGAAGGTGCAAAAGTTATTCTCGCTGATATTAATGAAGATAAAGTTGATTCTGAATCTCTAGCTATCAATAGAGAATTTCCTCAACAAGCGATCCCCTTAAAACTCGATGTCACCCAAGAATCTGATTGGAAGAACGCTATAATTTTTTTAGAAAAAAATCTTGGTAAGCTCGATATACTGGTTAATAATGCCGGCATTGGATCTGCCGGTAACATTGAAGATGAAAATTATGAGCAATGGAAACATATTCATGATGTAAATCTCAATAGCACATTTTTGGGCTGCAAATATGCAGTTTCATTGATGAAAAAATCTAAAAATGGCTCAATAATAAATGTTTCATCAATCGCAGGTATAATCGCAGGTCATAATATGGCCGCTTATAATTCAGCAAAAGCAGCTGTGCGGCATTTGAGCAAATCTATAGCTCTACATTGTGCCAAAGAAAGAAATGGCATTCGATGTAACTCAGTTCATCCGGCTTTTATCGATACTCCAATACTTAATGAGTTCACCAAAAAAATAGGTCGTGAAATAGCTATCAAAAAATTATCTGAACAAATACCTATAGGTCAAATAGGTGACCCTATTGATGTTGCCTATGGAATACTTTATCTAGCTTCTAATGAATCGAAGTTTGTTACAGGTAGCGAATTGATAATAGATGGAGGAATTAGTGCATAAATGAATTTATTTTTATATGAAATACAAAATCAAAATTAAATCTTAATACTATGAAAAGAATCTGCTTATGGTCCGGACCTAGAAATATATCCACCGCGCTTATGTATAGTTTTGCTCAACGAAGAGATACACATGTAATTGATGAACCTCTCTACGGACATTATTTGAGAATTACAAATGCTGATCATCCTGGCCGAGAAGAAGTTATAAAGAATATGAATTGTGATGGAAACTCTGTCATGAGAGATATTATGAGAGACAAAGAAAGTAACTTTAAAATCTTATTTATGAAACAAATGTCACATCATCTTCAAGGTCTGGATAATGAATTCCTGCAAAAAGTGGATAATATTTTCCTTATTCGAGATCCAAGAGAAGTAATCCCATCTCTAACCATTCAACTACCAGATGCTAAAGTCAGAGATACTGGTCTTGATATCCAGTGGAAATTATATCAGTTACTTATCTCTAAGGGTGGAAACCCAGTTATCATAGATAGCCGTGAGCTATTGATTAACCCAGAATTTATTTTAACCAAGTTATGTGCACATTTAAAAATAAATTATTCAAAAGAAATGCTGAGTTGGAATCCAGGGCCAATAAATGAAGATGGAATATGGTCTAAGTATTGGTATGAAACTGTACATAAATCAAGTACATTTATGCCATATAAACCTAAACCAGACTTACAAAAAAAATTTTTACCTTTGTACAATAAATGTCTTCCTTATTATAATAAACTATATAAGCATGCTTTAGTTGCTAAACGGAGTTAGTAAAATGCAAACGCCAGACCCACGAAATAAGAATATTTTTGTCTTTATAGATAACCAATTAGTCCATAGAGATGATGCTAAGATTTCTGTATTTGATAGCGCAGTTCAAGGAGGTGACGCAGTCTGGGAGGGTTTACGTGTTTACAAAGGAAGAATAGCGGCATTAGATGATCATCTTCAAAGATTGCAAAATTCCGCTAAAACATTAGCCTTTGAGAAAATACCATCAAATCAAGATATTAAAAATGCTATCTTCAAGACACTAGAAAAAAATAATATGTGGGATGAATCGCATATTCGTCTTACTCTGACTAGAGGCAAGAAAACGACATCTGGTATGAATCCAAAACTTAATCAATTTGGATGCACTCTAATTGTTCTGGCTGAATGGAAACCGCCAATCTATGATAATATTGGAATCAGTGTTATCACCTCTTCAATAAGAAGAAATACTCCACAATGCTTAGACTCAAAAATTCATCATAATAATCTTCTTAATAATATTTTAGCTATGATCGAAGCTAATGTTGCCGGAGTTGATAGCGCTGTTATGCTTGATGTTCATGGTTTAATCTCTGAAACTAATGACACAAATATCTTTTTAGTAAAGGGGGGCTCACTAATTACTCCTTTTGCTGATAGTTGTTTACCAGGACTGACTAGAGCGATGATATTAGAAATCGCAGTAACAGAAGCGATAAGCGCTGAGGAAAAAAATCTTTCAATCACTGATCTCTATACTGCTGATGAGGCGTTCACTACTGGCACAATGGGGGAACTAACTCCAATCTTAAAGGCTGACGGTAGAATCATTGGTGATGGAAAAGCAGGGCCAATAACAAAAAAAATGCAACAACTTCATCGAGATTTTGCTTACAGAAATGGTAATGAACTCCCGTTTAAGAACCCTCTAGAAAATTAAGATTTAAAATAATCTTTAAGATACTGGTTAAGTGGAGGCTGATCGACGGATTCGATTTCAGCTTGTTTTAGTTTTGAGGTAGTTGCCTCATCTCTGAATAACTTACTCTTTTTCGAATTCAATGGCATTAGATCAGCGAAGTAATTTTTTTGCTTCTCTGCAAGTAAAAGTCCATATTCAGCAAAATCTAGTTTTGTCTCATGTAATTCTTGAATGAATCTGGCTGATGGTGTGGCATTAGCATCGTGAATCAACTCGATCTGCGCTTGGACTGATTTCTTATAATCAGAACAATTGTTATTTCGATCTATCATTTCAGCAACTTGCAATATATTATCCATCAACATCAAACTCCAATTCTTAAGACTGATTTTTTTTCCATCTTGTTGCAGCATAAAGTTTGGACTTCGACCATAATTAGCAGTAGCTGTATGATTAGTCATACTTTCTTTATCTTCATTAGTTGTCATTTCTGGACTATCTTCAAGCAGACAATATATTAAGAAAGATTCCATAAAACGGAGTGTATTTTGGTTAATGCCCACAGGATCAAATACATTTAAATCCAGTGACCGAATTTCAATATACTCCACCCCGCCCCTACTAAGTGCTGCAGTGGGCCTTTCACCGGATAATGCCACTCTCTTTGGTCTAACTGGGCTATAATATTCATTCTCTATTTGTAATTTACTGAGTGATAACTGCTGGTAATTTCCATCTGCTAATAAGCCAAGATCCGCATAAGAACTCTCAGTCGTAGTAATAGCTTCTCTTAAATTATTAATATAATCCTCTAAATTATTTACCGAAATATTAATACTAGCTTGTACTTTACTGGTGTAGCCCAAATCACTCATTCTCAGTGAGGTACCGTATGGTTGGTATAAAGTATCTTTATCATATTTTCTCATACCATTATCAACGAGTGAGTCGAATGATTTACTGAATGCAGGTGAAGATCCAAATAAATATAATACCAACCAACCAAATCGCTTAAAATTTCTTATCAATGCCATGTAGCTTGATGATTGAAAATTCTCAATTGACTGATGATCATGCTCAATATTTTGGAATATTGGCCAAAAATCTTTTGGTAAAGAATAATTAAAATGAATTCCTGCAATTGCTTGCATATTTCTGCCATATCTGAGGCCCAGGCCATTGCGATAAATAGTTTTCATTTGACCAATATTTGATGATCCATATTGCGCCAGTGGAATTTCTTGCTTTTTATCTAACTTGCAGGGCATGCTTAAGACCCACAACATCTCATCATCAATATTTTCATAGGTAAATTGATGAATATCGCATAAAAAACTGAGGGCTTCCCAAGAACTCGAAACTGCAGGTGTAATAAATTCTAATAAAGCTTCAGAGAAATCTGTTGTAATAAATTTACTGGTTAATGCTGAGCCTAATCTAGAAGGATGTTTTCTCAGTGAAAGAGCGCCCGCTTGATCTATCCTTAATGATTCTTTTTCTAATCCTTTGAGACCACCACATAATACATGAGGCTTTTCTGAATTTAAAATCGATAGTAGCCTTCTTTCGAATACCTTTCCCACGCTCAACTATCTCCGTTTAACTGAACTCATCAAAGTATCATTCTAACATCAACGAGTTATGAAAATATTGAATTATATCTCCCAAAAATGAGAATCATAGATAAATCATTAAAATTGATCTTAATACTTCACTAGAGCGTCATAAAATGATTAAATTAGATTATTGAATTCAAAATAAAAGGTGGAGTTTTATATAAAATCTCCAAAAAAAAATAATATGAAACAATTCTTTAAAACTACAATCATCCTTTCACTTACAATTACATTTCCTCTATTTGCTGAATGCAATTACCCAACAAAGGTTGAGATTCCAAATGGAGCATCGAGCACTACAGAAGAGTTTATGTCTGGTTATCAGGCTGTAAAAGCGTGGGTAACTGACATGAATGAATATATGATATGTGTGGATAAAGAGACTACTGCTTCAATAACGCTTCTTAAAATAAATAAAGAGCATACCCCTGAAGTAGAAAATAGAATAATTGAATTACAAGATAAAAAATATAATGCTGCTGTAGATGACCAACAAAGGGTTGCTCAATTACTTAACGAACAAGTAAGGGCATATAAAGCTGCTCAAGCTGCCAAATAATAAAATAGATTAATAAATTAATTTCACTTAATTAGCTTATAATGAAGTTATATACTCTTGCGTATATAACTCATCATGAAAAGCTCTGCATAAAAATAAGGTCTGTATTATGAAAAAACCCGTTCGAGTAACAATAACTGGTGCCGCAGGACAGATAGGGTATCAGCTTGCTTTCAGAATAGCTTCTGGCCAGATGTTAGGTAAAGATCAACCTATAATATTACAATTGCTTGAGATCTCACCAGCTCTCCCTGCATTAAATGGTGTCGTAATGGAGCTCGAAGATTGTGCTTTTAGTACACTCGCTAATGTAATAGCTACTGATGATGCAAATCTTGCATTTAAAGATTCGGACTATGCGTTATTGGTTGGCGCGATGCCAAGAGGCCCAGGTATGGAACGTAATGACTTGCTTGAGGCGAATGCAAAAATATTCACTCATCAAGGTAAAGCTATAAATGAAAATGCAGATCATCAAATTAAAGTATTAGTTGTTGGGAATCCAGCTAATACGAATGCTTTGATAGCAAGCTCAAATGCGCCAAATATTAATCCAAAGAACTTCACCGCAATGACACGATTAGATCATAACCGTGCTAAGGCTTATTTAGCCAAGAAAATTAACTCCAAAAGTCAAGACATTAAAAATATGATTATTTGGGGAAATCATTCAGCCACTCAGTATCCAGATATTGAGCATGTGAAGTCAGCAGGCAGCCATATAAAGAATGAATTAAAATTAGATTGGCTTGAAAATGATTTTATTCCAGCCATTCAACAGCGTGGAGCAACTATAATAAAAGCACGTGGAGCTTCATCAGCAGCGTCAGCGGCATCTGCTGCAATTGATCATATGCATGATTGGGTCTTGGGAACTCCATCTGACGATTGGGTAAGCATGGGTGTTCCATCAGATGGTTCTTATAATATTGCCCCAGGAATTATTTATTCATTTCCAGTGCGATGCTCTAATGGAAGTTATCAGATTGTCCAAAATCTACCTATAAGTGATTTTAGTAAAAAAAGAATGATTAACACTGAGATAGAATTAAGGGAAGAGAGAGCAGCAGTTGAGGATTTATTGTAATTCCATAGATCTTGTCATCGAATACCATATATTATATATATTAATACATGATTCATATATTATGAGTTAATAATTTGTATTTCATTAGCATTAAGTAATTAGAAGCTATAAGTCGGAGGTCCTCATGCCTGAAATCATTGTTAGTCTGATCTGGTTAACGGCGTTTCTATTTTTAACTCTTTGTTTAACTTATCATAGAATCAGTTTGTTGATCTCTACAATCGTTCTATCAATCTCAACCTATTGTTATTCAATCTTTGGAGGTGGAGGATTCTTATGGGATTTAATAATATGGTTAATTTTAGGGGTTCTCGTAGTACTTAATATTACCCCGCTCAGACGCTCAAAAATCACTAAGCCATTATTGCGAATATACAAAAAAATGGTTCCAAAAATGTCTAGTACTGAAAAAGAAGCATTGGAAGCAGGTAATGTCTGGTGGGATGGTCAGTTATTCTCTGGAATGCCAGATTGGCAAGTCTTGATGTCAATGCCCAACCCAAAATTATCAGATGAGGAGCAGGCATTTCTTGATGGGCCATGCAATGAGTTGTGTATGATGCTCGATGATTGGGAAATTTCACATGAAACTGGTGATCTTCCTGAGAGAATCTGGGAATACATTAAGAAGCATAAATTTTTCGCCATGATTATACCAAAGGAATTTGGTGGCTTAGAATTTTCATCCTATGCCAATGCAATGGTAATCACAAAACTAGCAAGTCGAAGTGCGGTGGCCTCATCTACAGTTGGTGTACCCAATTCACTTGGTCCAGCAGAGCTTCTACTGCATTATGGAACTGATGCACAGAAAGAACATTATCTCCCTGGTCTTGCTTCTGGTGAGGAGGTCCCTTGTTTTGCTTTAACTTCTACTGAAGCAGGATCTGATGCTTCAGCTTTAATTGATTCTGGTGTCGTATGTAAAGGCCAATGGGGCGAAAAAGAGATAATTGGAATTCGTCTAAATTGGAGCAAGAGATATATTACTCTGGCACCGATAGCAACTGTTCTTGGTTTGGCATTTAAGCTATATGATCCGGAACATCTTATTGGTGAGAAAGAGAGTTATGGCATCACTGCAGCGCTCATCCCAACTAATACTGCTGGTGTTTCAGTTGGCCGTCGTCATTACCCAATGAACGTCCCTTTTCAAAATGGACCTACAGCAGGTAAGGATGTTTTTGTTCCACTTGATTACATAATTGGTGGTCAAGAAATGGCTGGTAAGGGATGGAAAATGTTAGTAGAGCTGTTATCAGTTGGGCGTGCGATAACACTACCTGCCAGTGCTTCTGGAGGCGGCCAGGCTGCAGCCTATGCTTCAGGTGCATATACTCAAATCAGAAGACAATTTAATCTTCCAGTAGCAGAATTTGATGGTATTAAAGAGGCATTAGCAAGAATCGCAGGGAACACCTATATAATGAATGCATCTATATCTATAACTTCTGGAGCCATCGATCAAGGTGAAAAACCTGCCGTTCCCTCAGCTATTTTGAAATATCATTGCACTGAATTAGGCCGAAAAGTTGCTAATGATGCAATGGATGTTCATGGTGGAAAAGCCGTTATGATGGGACCTAAGAACTATATGGGTAGAAGTTTTATGGCAACCCCTATAGCGATTACTGTTGAAGGTGCAAATATCCTAACGAGAAGTCTAATCGTTTTTGGTCAAGGAGCTATCAGGTGTCACCCTTTTGTTCTTAAGGAATTGGAAGCAGCTGAAAATAACGATACAAAAATGGGATTATATAATTTTGATAAGGCTTTATTTGCTCACATTGGTTATGCGATTAGTAATCTTTCAAGATCCCTGATACTTGCCATCACCAATGCCAGATATAGTAAAACACCAGTCAATACAAATACAAAACGTTATTACCAACATATCAATAGGTATAGTGCTGCTTTCGCTGTTGCCTCTGATTTTGCAATGTTATCTCTTGGTGGAGAGTTAAAAAAGAAAGAACTACTATCTGCTAGACTGGGTGATGTGCTGAGCTCAATGTACCTTGCTTCTACTGTACTTAAACACTATGAAAATCAGGGCTGCAAACCAAATGATCTTCCTTTGGTTCAGTGGTCAGTTAGAACTCTAATGTATGAAGCGCAGGAAAAACTTCATAATTTTTTAAAAAATCTTCCAAACAGACCCCTCGCCTCTTTTCTCCGCTGCTTCATTTTTCCAAGAGGACGATCATACTCACCTCCACCTGATGAGTTAACAAAAAAAGTTTCTGCGATCATCACTACTTGTGGTGATGCCAGAGAACGTTTGAGTGAATATGCATATACCATTCTTGAAGATGGCAATCCACTTGGTCTTCTTCAAGAAGCTTTAGAGTTATCTGAAAAAACTGGATTGATTGAAGCCAAACTCCGTCAAGCTCGAAAAGATGGCCTAATTAAAAGTGACTATCTTGGTCATCAAATTGATGAAGCAGAACAAAAAAAATTACTCAGCTCTGAAGAAATAGTTGATCTGAAGTCATATCATAAAAAGGTAAATGAGTTATTATCTGTAGATGATTTCGCTCAAAATGAAATCGGCCGTAACAAATAGATTATTAAAATAATAATATTAACTCGGAGGACATATTGAAAAAATTAAAATCCATAGCATTACTTTTGAGCATCTTTATTATGGGCGCATGTAGTCAAGATAATATGCCTAATAAATCAGTAAGTGAAGAGATGAATTATTCTCCACCTTCTATTACTAGAAAGCCAGCTCCAGATGGTTCCAGGGTATATTTTATAACCCCAAAAGCAAATGCAATTCTTTCAAATCCAGTTAAAGTTAAATTTGGAGTGAATGCAATGGAAATTGTCCCTTCTGGCCAAGATATAATCCATACCGGTCATCACCATATTATTATTGATGCAGATCTGCCAGATATGAATTTCCCAATACCTGCGGATGAAAATTATATACATTTTGGAGATGGAAGTGCCGAAACAGAATTAACACTCTCCCCAGGTAAACATACTCTTCAACTTATTTTAGGAGATTATTTGCATATTCCTCATATGCCTCCAATCTATTCAGAGAAAATTACAATAGAAGTTCAATAGTTTGCAATCATGAGAAAACTCGACACACCAATTGGTATAAGCGGAATAGCAGCTTACATCCCACCATACCGAGTATGGTTAAATGACTGGTGTGAGTGGACTAATAATCAATGGCCAAAAATAAGAGAAGTTGTTGGCAGAAGCTTCAGACTAAGAGGCAATCAACATAGTGTCTATACTATGGCTGCTACGGCTGTCATTAGATTAATTGATCAGTACAATATAGATCCAACAAAAGTTAAATTTCTTGCACTAGGAACTGAATCAAGTACTGATAACTCTGCTGGAGCAATAATTATTAAAGGTATGATAAACGAAGCTCTCATATCTCAGAATAAACCACCTATCTCGCGAAGCTGTGAAGTACCAGAATTCAAACATGCATGTCTTGGAGGGGTATATGCTATGAAAGGTGCCATTAGACAGATAGCCGTTGATGGCAATGGCGGGCAAGCTATTGTTGTTTGTGCGGACATTGCTGAATATCCCCTGGGTAGCAGCGGAGAGCCAACTCAAGGGGCAGGTGCAGTAGCAATGCTGGTAGAAGAAAATCCAAAACTACTTGAAGTTGATATTTTAAATAGTGGATCAGCTTCTGACTATAGGATCCTTGATTTTCGGAAACCTATGATTCGTTTTTGCCATCAAGATAGGAATATGAATCAACAAGTTCAGGACTTTCCAATATTTAATGGAAAATATTCAACTACTTGCTATCTCGATGAAATTCTTCATGCATTGAATGATATGTACCAAAAAAGAAATCTTGATCCCATAAAATATCTTCGTGCCCTAAATATAGTATTTATGCATAGACCATACAGAAAAATGCCAGAAACTGGTCTCGCTGTTGCTTATTTATTTGCCTTAGCTAAGGGTGGTTCTGATGATCAAGCTGAGCTTGCTTCTTATTGTTATGAGGCTGGCATTGAGCCCCAACGAGTAATTGATGAAATAAAAGGAGTCATACCAGACATCAAAAACTTCGCTAATCCAGATGACCTTAATAATGAAGCTTACCCAATGACAATGGCAGTTTTCCGAATATTCAGGGCCTCAAGACATTACCGAAGGGAGATACTAGATAAAATGGCATTGGGCAGTGATACGATGCTCGATCTAGGGAATCTCTATACTGCGGCCCTTCCTGCTTGGATAGCAGCAGGAATGGAGCAAGCACTGACTGAAGATATTAATCTAGACAATCAAGAGATTCTCACTTTCGGCTATGGAAGCGGCGATGCAGCTGAAATTATACCTTTTAAAGTATGTAAAGGATGGAAAACTGCTGCTGCAAAAATTAAATTTGCTGAAGCGATGGCATTCACTCTCGATATCAATAAAAAACAGTACCTCAATCTCCATGCTGGAAAAGCTATTAGTGGGCTGGATTATAAGTTAAACAATGAATTTACTATCGATTACGTTGGTAATACAGCGAAAAATAACTATCAAGACATGGGTATCGAATACCACAAATACACTAAGTGATATAATCTTTTAACTCCAGATTATATTTTAAATTTAACTCTCTCCATTCCATTAAAAACCAAGGAGTATTTTTTTCTCCGACTCGTAATAACTCATCTAACTCATCTTTTGATACAAATTTACTATCATTTATTTCATTGAGATTAACATTGATTTCTGAGCCAATTTTTCCCAAATAAACAGAGCAAAGCTCTTTTTCTGTTCCAATATTCCTATATTTTGCAACATAAGAAAATTGATATATGTATTTCAAACTAAACTCACTAAGGCCGAGCTCATCATATAATCGCCTATTAACTGCTTCAATCATGGTTTCACCTTTTCTTGGGTGACTACAGCAACTATTTGACCAAAATAGTGGCCATAAAGTTTTTGATGCACTTCTTTGTTGAATGAGTAACTCACCTTTCTCATTGAACAAAAAAACAGAAAAAGCACGATGTAATTTCCCAGCACCCTGATGACACTCAAGCTTGTTCATCGTGCCAATTTCATTACCGGAGCTATCTACCAATATCAAGCTTTCATTATCAAAAGAAACGACATCGTTTTTTATATTTCTCATCATTTATTCACATCTAGAAATATTCATAGAAATTACCCCATAGCCTGCCAATTCGAATGCATCAGTTATTGCTTGCTCTTTTTCAGGGCAGAGTATAATAATTGAGCCACCTCCACCTGAGCCAGTAATTTTTGCTCCTAAGGCACCTTTTGATCTCGCTAAATATACCATCTTTTCAAGCTCATTATTTGAGATTCCAATTGCATTGAGTAAGCCATGTGAGACATTCATCATTGCTCCTATCTTTTCCAGATTGTTCTCACGTAATGCGATTAAACTATCCTTTGATATGCGTCCTAATTGTTTAAAGATATTACTGTACAGACCCACGTCTTTTTCATATCTCAATGAAACTTCTTTTACGACATCAACAGTTCTGGAAGATTGTTTACTTATAGCAATGAGTATTGGTAATGATTTAAGATTGTTGTTTTCAAGATTTTCGATTTTAGTATTTTTCCTGAAGAGAATTGGCCGCCCATAAGTTGCCACAGTATTATCGATTCCAGAAGGATTACCATGTGATATCTTTTCACACTCAAATGCAATTGCATTAACTCTGTCATTGGTTAGCGGCAGATCGTATAAACTGATTATCGCTCTGATTATAGCAACAGCAAAAGAGGCCGAGGAACCTAAGCCCATCGAAATTGGGATACGTGAGATTATATTAAGTTTAAATTTATGATTCTTTATTTCCAGTAGTTCACAAATTTTCTGCACTAAGATTAGCATATAAGAATATTCACTTGATTCTTTATCGAGTATGTATTGCTCATAACCATTGAAAATAAATTGTGAGCACTTTTCAGTTTCCTCAATAACAACTTGTACGGCATTTTCTATTGGCAGTGCAATCGCACTTTCTCCATATACCACAGCATGCTCACCAAAAAGAATAATTTTACCTGCTGCGGCACCCAATCCATTGAACTGATTTTTCGGATTTATGTTTATAGGATCTTTTTGCTTTAGAGTTTTTTCATGAAGGATATCTTGAGCTTTCCATGCTTTAATTTCGCCAGAATCAATCATTTCACTTACTACATCATCAAAAAACTTTTTTGGTGTATTTATACTCATCGCTACACTCTTTGCATGAAGCCTCATGTGTCCTTTTTGTATTCCATGAGTTACTAATGCCCTCAGAGCAGCAAGATTCTGAGCAAGACCAACTGAGCAAATTACCATCGCTAGCTCTTCAGCGGTTTTGACCGAAGTAATCTTTAGTCCTAATCTGGCTGCAGGATTGGCCGTCAAAGAACCGCCAACAATTCCAATCTTTAATGGTAAGATCAATCTTCCAATTAAATCACCATCCTTACTAACACTCCAGTCACTCAATGATCGATAACTACCCTGACGACAAGCATAAGCATGAGCTCCTGCTTCAATGGCACGCCAGTCATTACCAGTTGCAATAGCAACAGCGTCCACACCATTCATAATGCCCTTATTGTGTGTAGCCGCTCGATAGGGATCTGCATTGGCAAAATTTGTTGCCTTTACAATACTATCTCTAACATCATTACCGCTAAAGTGATCTTTTGCTAAATATTTAGATGGTATTTTTACACCTACATCAACTAATGACCTATCAGTTAAATTAGATAAGATTTTTAGTCCAATATCACATGAAATAAGCTCGGCCAAATCATCAGCTAAATATTCACAAACAGTGTTGATTAAATTAGCCCCCATGGCATCTTTTGTGTCGATCAAAATATGTAAAACTAAACATTCATGATCACCTGTTTGCACATGACGTATCTCAATATCACGAACACCACCACCTCTTTTTATTAATTTTGGTTGGGAGGAATTCGCTTTATGAATTAACTTTGATTTATTCTCTTCTATAGCCAATAAAGCTTTATCTATTTCTTCGATATCTAAAAGCTGTATTTGTCCAATTAATAAGGATTCTGAAATCGAGGCTTTAAAGCCACCTGCATTTCTAATTATCTTGGCTGCCCCACTGACACCAGCTACGATGGATGGCTCTTCCACAACCATTGGGACAATATAATCTCGCTGATTAATTTGGAAATTAGTTGCTATTGAATAGGGTAAACCAAAAACACCAATAACATTCTCACTCATATTGTCAGCATTCTTCGCTGAAAGAACCTGATATTCATTAATAAGTAACTTATGTTCTTGAGAGGTCAATACACCTTGCTTGAATAGTTCATCAATTCGCTCTTCTACATTCATTCTGTAAAAGCCATTGATGTTTGAATTAATCATTAACACCAATCCTTTGAAATGAAACCTTTTTTATCTATGCTTAAGTCTAACAATTTAAATCCATTCTGACTGGCTATACATTCAAATACATCTAATGCCTTACTAGAAAGAGAAAAACAAATACCAATATCGCCACCAGCGCCACAAGGTTTATAAATTGTATTAGGATATTTTTTTGCCTCATCAGTCAATATATCATGCTTATTAGCAAATATATTTAAATCATAATCATCGCTGAATCTTCTGAGTGTATCGGTATATTTTTTAAGGTAATCTATAAAAAATTCATTACTGAAATTAGCGAGCATTGAATCAACACTAATCGCCATTTCTCTCAGAGCCAAGAAGCTTTTTTTATTTAATGAGCCTATTTTCTTTAACTGAGTTACTGTATTGAATGGAGTACCACACCAAAAAATTTTAAATTTTAAATTTTCAGGTAAATCCAGCAATACACTTTTTTTCTCTGGATCACGATAATATTTTATAACACCACCAATTGATGAAGTTTCTATATCAACCCCACTACCACGATTATTTTGAAATGTATTATGAATCTGAGAAGCTAATTCTCCTACCTTTTGAGTTAAATTAAACATTCTTACAAATGCCGCAGCCACTGCAACAGCTAATGCCGCACTGGAGCCAATACCATACTTATAACCTCCAGCTTGAGCATAAAATCCTGTAGTATCAAGATTATATTCATAAAAATTATCAGACTGAAAACATACATGAGACCAACTACTTTCAAAAAATAATCGAACAGAATCTTCAGCTATATTGTCTACCCATTCAATCGCTCCAGTTTTACTAATATTAAACCGCGCTACCGTATCTGAATAACCACTGGTTGTTAGTATATGCGTCTTTTCTTTATGCTTCTTAATTGTTACCCGAGCTCGCTGATCAACAGCCATTGAAATGGCAGGTGCATCAGATAACACGGCATACTCTCCTGCAATTATTATTTTTCCAGGTGCACTTGCCTCTACAACAGTCATTTTATTACTCTCGAAATTGGCGCATAACCTAACTTAGATTTCATTACACAGACTACTCCTTTTATCTCAGATAATCGCTGAGCTATCTTGGCCTCATTTTCTGGTAGGCAAACTGCTTTTATTTGAGGACCGGCATCCATTGTAAAAAAAACAGCTTCTCCAGTTTTCTGCATCTCACGAATAGCATGCATGCAATTGAGTGAAGCTTCATTCCAATAGATAACTGATGGTCTTGTAGTCCACATTACCGAATGCATTTTCAAACAATTATGCTCTGATACAGCTGCTAATCTTTCAAAATCTTTATTTTTTATTGCCAGTCGTCCCTCACTCATATCTGCTTCTTGATTATTGATCCAAGATGAATAAAAAGGAGAAGAACTAGCACTCAACTTCATCGCTTGAGATGAGGAAATACTCTTTTTTTCTTTGTTTGTGATAGCAATAATTACTTTTAATGGCCATCTTTCTACTGATGATAATTGCTTAATTTCAATATCATTTTGAGTATTATTGAGTTCAACTATTCCGCCAAGCATTGATCTTGCTGCCGATCCGGAGGCGCTTCCAGCCTGTGATGCAAGTAGTTGAGTGTCATATTTATTACCTATAGCATTATTTGCAGCTACAACTAATGCTGAAAAAGAAGAAGAGGAAGAGGCTAAGCCAGCAGCTATTGGAAAATTACACTCACTAATTATATTAGCAAAAGGTCGTGATTTTCCAACAATGGAGTCTAAGCATCTACTGACTCTTGATATATTCTGATCGTCAGCAATATTATTAATTTCTAATTGGTCTCGACTATAAGAAGAGGAAAAATGAACATTCATATTGGTCCATAAATCACCTAATGTTAGTGATAATGAATCAACTGCAGGAAGATTTTTTGCAGTGTCCCTCTTACCCCAATACTTAATCAATGCAATATTGGGATGCGCTTTAGCAAATGCTTGCATGATATCCTCTAAATCCAGAGAGTAATTATATTGTTATGTTACATATTTATTTATACTAATTTATTTGTGTCATTTTATATCAATACTATGTTTATATAGTCATTTATTATCATTATTACATCTTATCTATAGAGTTAATATGCCAATAAGGTCTCCAGAAAATATTAAAGTCTACAGAGAGCGTATAAATGCACTCTTAGACATATCTGTTCCAATCTTGAACAATGATTCTACCGATTTGAACTCAGCAATGCGTTACTCCGTAATTAACGGAGGAAAACGTATTCGACCTCTTCTAATTTATACTTCAGGAGCTTGTTTTAATATCAAAAAAGATAAATTAGATGTTCCGGCAGTTGCTATAGAATTACTTCATTCTTTTTCATTGGTTCACGATGATCTTCCATCAATGGATGATGATGATTTACGTCGAGGACATCCGACCACTCATAAAAAATTCTCGGAAGCAACAGCAATACTTGCAGCTGACGCTCTTCAGACACTTGCATTTGAGGTATTAGCGGATTCAAAAAATTTAAACAATTCTGAAAAGGTTCGAATAATCTCCTTAATCTCGAAAGCTTGTGGATCATCTGGAATGACTGGTGGCCAATCGATCGATTTGGCATCTGAAGGCAAGGTACTAGATAAAATTGAATTACATAAATTGCACTCTATGAAAACTGCAGCCTTAATTCATGCCTCAATAATGTCTCCATTTTGTTTGATAGAAAAAGTTAATAATTCCACTAAAAAAAATATGAGTGATTTTGGCTGGGCTTTAGGTATGGCTTTTCAAATACGTGATGATTTATTGGACATTGAAGAATCAACCGAAAAGCTTGGAAAAACAGCTAACTCTGACATAAGGAACAAAAAAGCAACTTGGCCAGCAATGTTTGGAATTGAGGAATCTTATAATTATTGTGATGAATTATTAACAAAATGTATGCGATATTTGGATATTTTTGATATTGAAGCAAATTCTTTAAGATGGCTTACAAACTATCTTATTAACAGGCACCATTAAATATGATATTGATTAATTATGTATGAACAATATTTCGGTCTAAACTCAAAACCATTCACTATAACGCCCGATCCCCGTTATTTATTCATGAGCAATAGACATACCGAAGGCTTAGCTCATCTTCTTTATGGTGTTACAGATAGCGGTGGATTTATCCAATTAACGGGTGAAGTTGGTACTGGTAAAACAACTCTCATCCGAGCTCTATTGGAACAGTTACCAAAAAAAATAGAAATTGCATTGATCATGCACACTCAGATTTCTGCAGAGGAATTTTTAATCGAAATTTGCAATGAACTTAAAATCAAAAATTCGAGTAAAAGTATGATCGAGATTGTGAATTTACTTAATCACTATTTATTAGAGCAATATTCAGATGGCAAGCGAGTTATCCTCTTAGTTGACGAAGCACAAAATCTTAAACCAGAAGTATTAGAACAGTTAAGATTACTCACCAACTTAGAAACAGCCCACAAAAAACTATTACAGATTATTCTCATTGGTCAACCCGAATTAAGAGACGTTCTAGCAAAAAATAATCTCAGACAGTTAGCGCAACGTGTTACTGCAAGATACCATTTAGAACCCCTATCTCAATTGGAGACGAATTTGTATATTGATCATCGATTGAAGATAGCGGGCGCTAGAACTGGTATTTTTGATAAGCTTGCCAAAAAAGAGGTTTTTAAATACTCAACAGGAGTTCCACGATTAATCAATATAATTTGCGACCGAGCTCTACTTGGTGCTTACAGTGTTGATTCAGTTGAAGTAACGAAAGATATTATTTCAAAAGCACATAATGAAATACAAGGTATTGTTGAGACGCCCAAGATGAACGTTTGGTCTATTATATTTGCTATCTTTGTTACGATACTGATTATTGTTCTATTAAATAATTATGACTATTTAGATATTCAAAATTTTCCTGCAATGATAAGGAAATTAACTGGTATTGAGATTTGACATGTCTTTTATCTTAGATGCTTTAAAAAAATCTGAGCGCGAGAGGCAGAAGAGAATTGCACCTAAAATGTCTAATATTCTTCTGGAACAACCAAAATTTAATCATCCTAAGTGGCTTATAGTTATAATTTCAATGCTAATTATAATCATCAGCCTTCTCACATTAAGTATACTATCCCCTAATTTAATAAACATCTTTAATAATGATGATTACATCGCCATAGAGTTACCACAGGAAAAGAAAATAGCACCTAAAGTACAAATTAAAGACCCAGAAACGCAAAAAATAAAAGAAATATCGAATGAAGTAAGTGTGATAAATCCATCAGAAATCTTTAATATTGATATTGCTAACCTCAAATATAATCTTTCTTTACCTGATTTACATATCGATATACATGTATACAGTGAAGTACCAAATGAGCGTTTTGTTTTTATAAATATGAGGAAATACAAGGAAGGTGAAGTATTGATATACGGTCCATACATACAAACTATCACTGTTGAAGGTGTAATTTTGCATTACAAAAATATTAACTTCCTGTTAGCGAAAAATTAAACATTAGCTAATTTTAATGCGACAAATTATCCTCACACATTTGAATGGTTCATTATTTTCACGGGCCCTAAAATCAGGAATTTACAAGCTTATAAAAGCTCAAGAAACTCTAAATTCTATTAATGTTTTTCCAGTTGCCGATGCTGATACAGGTACCAATCTTTGTCTATCTATGAGCCCATTGATAGGAGTAATTGACAGTAAAAAAAATCACCAGCTCAGTACTCTTCTGACTCAACTGGCAGATACCCTCTTAGATAATTCTAGAGGTAATTCTGGAAGTATTCTTGCACAATTTTTTCAAGGATTAAGTGAATACTCGAATGATAAAAACGAGTTAACACCATTTGAATTTGCACTTTCCTTGGAATTGGGAAGCAAATACGCCAGTGATGCATTATCAAACCCTGTTGAAGGAACAATCATTACTGTTATTGACAGTTTCGCAAAAAATTATCATAAAAATTCTATCGAAAACAACCATGATGACTTTAATACCATAAATAATATTGTTATTAATGATTTGAACGAGGCGGTCAAAGAAACAAAGAATCAATTGGCGGTATTAAAAAAGTCCAATGTAGAAGATGCTGGCGCTAGAGGTTTTTTTATTCTCATGAAAGGATTTTTTGATTATCTACTAACAAACAAAATGGAATCAAAGCCAGATCAAAATATTATTTCAAATACAGACTGGGAAAATCAATTTGAAGCTGAGAGCGAACAAAGTAATTATCAATTTTGTACCGAATGTATAATTAATGGAATTAACATTGATAGAAGAAAATTAAGGGAATCACTTTCAAAACATGGTGATTCTATTGTAGTTGCTGGTACTAAACAAAAAGCTAAAATTCATATTCATACAAATAGTCCCAACAGTATTTTTAACCTATCTAAGGATTTCGGTACAGTGTCATCAGAAAAAGCAGATGATATGCATGCACAACAAAAAACAGGTTCAAATACTACTAATAAATTTGCCGTCATTACTGATTCTGCTGCTGACATAAATGAGGATGATATAGAAAATCTGGATATACACATTGTTCCGTGTCGTATCCAGTTCGGAGGAAAAGGATACTTAGATAAGGTCAGTATTACCTCTGAGGATTTTTTTATTAAACTAAAAGAGAATCCAATTCATCCAACCACATCACAACCATCAATAGGTGATTTTAGAAGGCAGTTCCAATATTTAGCGAATCACTTTCCTGACGTTATTTCAATTAATATATCCAATAAAGTCAGCGGTACATATGATGCGGCAAAATTAGCTACTAAGAAAATTACTGCATCTGGTCAAGTGCATGTCTTTAACTCACTCAATGCTTCTCAAGCTCAAGGGCAGATTACATTAATAGCAGCACGCTGTGCTAAGGCAGGTAAGACCGTTAAGGATACTTTGAAAATATTAGAAATTGCCAGATCTAATACTAAAACCTATGCCATTATTCCTAATTTAAAATATGCTGTTCGCGGTGGTCGACTTCCAAATTCAGTTAAATTGATTGCAGATTTTCTTCAATTAACACCTATTGTGCAGTCAGATCAAAAAGGACAATTAAAAACAAAAAATTTTCTACTTGGAAAGAGTAATACTCTAAAAAAATTCGCTAAACTCATCAAAAATAAGCACAGAAAAAACAAAGATTTAAGTTTATCAATTGGGCATGCATTAGCTCCTGATGAAGCTAAGCTTCTAAAAAAGTACCTGTTGAGAGATTTACCTGAAATCACAGAATGTAAAATCACTGAACTCGGATCAGCGATTGGGGTACACGTCGGTCCAGGTGCAATCGTTGTTGGAGTTCAATGCCAATCCAAAATCACATTTTAATCTCTTATCCCAATACCTCTATTAAGTAAAATAAGGCTTAATGAAAATAGAATAATCACAAAAGTAATAACCACTATATAAGCGTAATTTATTTGAATATCTGATGTGCCCAAGATCCCATAGCGAAAAGCATTTACCATATACAATATTGGATTGAATTTACTTGCACTTTGCCAAAATTCAGGCAGTAAATTTATTGAATAAAACACACCACCCAAATACGTCAATGGTGTAATAACAAATGTTGGAATAATTGCGATATCATCAAATTTTTTCGCAAACAATGCATTAATAAATCCTGCCAAAGCAAATACAATTGATGATAGCAGGACCATAGAAAAAGTAATTAACGGAAACTTTAATTCCAAATTGGTAAAACTTAAAGCAATGATTGTGACCATTCCTCCAACCATCAAACCCCGTAGGACCCCACCAGCAATATGTCCAAGAATAATTGTTGCATTGGACATTGGTGAAATTAACATCTCATCTATATGACCTCCATATTTTGCACCAAAGAATGAAGACACAACATTTCCATACGAATTAGTAATAACTGACATCATAATGATTCCTGGTGCAATAAATTGCATATAGCTATAACCGCCCATGACTCCAATACGAGTACCTATGAGATTGCCAAAAATCACGAAATATAGTGTCATGGTGATTGCCGGTGGAACTATTGTTTGAATCCATATACGTATGACTCGCAGGACCTCTTTTCTAACAATTGTATAAAAAGCAATGAGATTAAGAGAAATATTCATATTATGAAGTGACCTTTTTATCAAAATTTTTCGCATCTATAAGCTTCATGAATAATTCTTCTAGGCGATTTGATTTATTACGTAAGCTCACAACCTTTATATTTTGTGAATTAAGAAGATCAAATAATTCATTAATTCCATGCTCGGAATCTACTACAACTTCAAGTGTTTTTTCATCTCGCACTATAAAGTTATACCCTGCTAAATTAAGATCTTTCATTGATTTTTCTTCAATATTCAAAACAAAGGTTTCCTGTTTTAATTGGCGCAATAAATCACTCATTAATGTATCTTCAATTATTAATCCATCATCAATGATTGCCACATTACGACACAAGTTTTCAGCTTCCTCCAAATAATGAGTCGTCAATATAATGGTAGTACCATCATTATTTAGATCATTTAAGAATTGCCACATAGATCTTCTTATCTCGATATCTACTCCTGCAGTAGGTTCATCAAGAATTAGTAATTGAGGTTCATGCATTAAAGCCCTTGCTATCATTAATCTTCGCTTCATACCACCTGACAAACTTCTGGCGATATCATCTTTTTTTTCCCATAATTTTAATTCACCAAGATATTTTTTTGCTCTCTGCATGGCTATATTTCTTCTAATTCCATAAAAACCAGCTTGATTAACTAAAATATTGAGTGGTGTGTCAAATGTATTAAAATTAACCTCTTGAGGAACTACACCAAGATGTTTCTTAGCTGCTTCAGAGTTAACAGTTATATCATGATTAAATATTTCAATACTGCCTGAAGTTATCTCAACTAATGAACAAACTGCACCTATAGCTGTTGTCTTCCCTGCACCATTAGGACCTAATAATGAGTAAAATCCACCGATATCAACATCTAAATCAATACCTTTTAGAGCTTGAAATCCGTTAGCATAGGTTTTCGTTAAATTCTTAATTTTTAATGCTGACATATCATTATTATCGCATGTTGTTTAAATAAAAGATCAATAAAGATTGGATATTTAAGAAATTAAAAAGTATAGAATCAATAATCAAAAATTAAGAATGATAAAAATAAAATATAATAAAGAGTTATTTAGGTAAGTAGTCATGGAAAATAAAAAAATAATTCATAAGTTTACAAATAATAATTCAAATTATTATACCTCCCATAAAAACTCTACTAACAAGGAGCATAGTTACATCCTTACATTCGAAGGGCGATTTTTTACTGATAATAACTCGTTGAAATTATTATACTTTTCATGGCAACAATTAAATAAGCAGCTTAAAAAAGAGGCCAAAATTTTTCTTGGAGAAAATGATGAAAAATTATTCTTTATATATGATATTAAGTCAAAAGAGCACTTACCTGCAGAAAGTGGTGGTACTTTTTCTGATCTAAGGTTTATGGCTGCCAATTTAACTATCGATGAAGCTCATATGACCGCAAAAGCAGCTGCACTAATCAATTGGCATAAAATAAATAACTTCTGCATAAAATGTGGATCAGAAACAAGGCAAAATAATGATGGAAATATTCGCCAATGCAATAACAAAATATGCAGCTATCAAATTTTTCCCAGATTGGATCCAGCTATAATAGTACTGGTGACTTTTCAAGATAAATGTTTACTTGGACGTCAAAAAAAATGGCCTGATAACCAATTCTCAACTATCGCAGGATTCGTAGAGCCAGCAGAAAGCCTAGAAAATGCAGTTGCCAGAGAAGTTTTTGAAGAAACTAATATAATGATTAGTAAAATTAAATATCACAGTTCTCAGCCTTGGCCATTTCCATCATCATTAATGTTAGGATTTAATGCAACTGCAACAACAAAAGAAATAAAATTAAACGATAATGAGTTAGAGCAAGCAGCATGGTTCTCAAAAGAAGATCTTCTTTCGGGTGTCTGTAAATTACCACCCCCACTGTCAATTTCCAGGGCGCTTATTAATGACTGGATAAATAAAGCAAAATGAATTGATAGAAATAACACTTCTAAGATAATGCTTCAGAAATCCATAAACCTATATCTTTAATCTCTTCAACACAGACTGAGTGATCCATTGGATATTCTTTCCAAAGGGTCGAATACTTCATATCTAAGAGCATCTTCTTGCTCTCTAACCCGAACTTGAGTGCAATTACTGGATCGAACTGACCATGAGCAAGAAATATTGGTATCTCGGTTGATTGTGAATACTTATTATTAATAACTTCCTCTTTTAAGCTATTCTCAAGTGGTAACCACGTTGATAATGCCAACAAACCACCTAAACTATGTGGGAAGCGTAAAGCAGTATGCAGCGCGATAGCACCACCTTGGGAAAATCCAGCTAATATGATTCTTCTATGATTAACCCCTCTATTAAATTCTCGAGTAATGAGTGATTCTAAAAATAAACTACTTTCCCGGATACCCTTTTCATCCTGAGTACCCTGCCGATCAAGGCTGCTTATGTCATACCAAGCACGCATTGGCATTCCACCATTTATCGTTATCGGACGAATTGGTGCATGAGGAAATAAAAATCTTATTCCAATGTTTTCTGGAATATTGAGTTGTGGAACAATAGATTCGAAATCATGCCCATCTGCTCCCAGACCATGAAGCCAAATAATGCTGGCAGTTGGTTTACCATTTATTTCTATCTCTACTATGTCATTATGATTCAAATTTAAATATCCTAGATCTAGAAGTGTGTATGATTATATTATCAACCCATTATAGGGATTTGAACTTATGGGTACTACAAAATAGGTTAATAAAACAAGCTTAAAACTATTGGAAAAGTCATGAAACTAAAAAAATCTAAATATCATTATGCTGGTCTTATTAGTTTTATTCTTCTGTTAGTAGGGTGCGGTCAGAAAGGACCTCTTATTCTTCCTGATGAACATAAGACAGTTACGCAAAGTCAATATGACAGTCAAAACCAAAAAATTAAACACGAATTGATTTGAATAAAGGTCGTCAGATGCAGCAAGATAAATTAGTCCTTGTCGATGGATCCTCATATCTATTTAGAGCATATCATGCCCTTCCACCACTCACGAATTCAAAAGGATTTCCTACTGGCGCTATTTATGGCGTCATTAATATGATCAAAAAATTATTAGAGGACGAAGCAGCATCTAACTTTATCGTTATATTTGATGCGCCTGGAAAAACTTTCAGGAACGATCTTTATGAAGAATATAAAGCTACCAGACCTCCAATGCCAGACGATCTCAGACCACAAATAGAACCAATCCACAATATCATTAAAGCAATGGGCTTGCCTTTAGTCATGATAAATAATGTAGAGGCTGATGATGTTATCGGTACTCTAAGTAAGAAAGCTTCAGATAAAAATATGAATGTCATTATCTCAACTGGAGATAAAGATATGGCTCAACTTGTGAATAGAAATATTTCTCTGATTAATACAATGAACAACCAACGATTAGATCGAGATGGAGTTAAACTAAAATTCGGGGTTTATCCAGAGCAAATTATTGATTATTTGGCACTTATTGGAGATAAATCAGACAATGTTCCTGGTATACCAGGTGTGGGAGCCAAAACGGCATCAAAGTGGCTAAATGAATATAATTCGTTAGAAAAGATCGTTGAAAAAAGCAACCTCATAAATGGAAAAATAGGTGAAAAGTTTAGAGCTAATATTAATCAGTTACCATTATCAAAAAAATTAGTCACTATAGATCAGGATCTAGATATTAACTTGACTGAATACAAGAATGCTGAGCCCAATAAAGAGTTATTGTTATCTATTTATAAAGAATTGGAGCTCAATATATTTTATTCGCAAATAAGCGATGAACCTAAAAGTATAAAATCTCATGAAAAAGTATCTGTCGATTATACGTGTATATTGCAAATGGATGATTTGCTTAAGTGGATTGATAAATGCAAAAAAGCCACAGTAATTGCCATTGATACTGAAACAGATAGGTTAGATTATATTGAAGCCAACCTCGTAGGTATTTCAATATCAGTAACTGAAAATGAAGCCGCCTATATCCCTCTGAATCATAATTATGAAAAAGCACCAGCACAACTCCCGATAGATGATGTATTGAAAGCATTAAAACCAATCTTAGAAAATCATCAAATAAAAAAAATAGGTCATCACTTAAAATTTGATGCTCATATCTTCGCTCGTTATGATATTTTTTTACAAGGCATAGAATTTGACTCTATGCTTGAATCATATGTCTTAAATAGTGTAGCTTCTCGTCATGATATGAATTCTGTTGCTAAATTCTATCTCAATAGAGATACGATAAAATTTGAAGAAATCGCTGGTAAAGGCGTTAAGCAATTAACTTTTAACGATATAGACATTGATACTGCAACCAAATACGCTGCTGAGGATGCTGATATCACTCTATGCTTGCATAATTATTTATGGAGAGAACTCAATAAAGAACAGTCTCTTAAAGTATTATATGAAAAAATTGAAAAACCACTAATCTCTATTTTATTCGAAATAGAGGAAAATGGAGTACTAGTTGATAGTGAGATGCTTAAAGAGCAGAGTAATCAATTGTCAGTTGCTCTTAGCGAGATAGAGAAACAAGCTTTTGCAATAGCAGAGACAGAGTTCAATTTAGGTTCACCTAAGCAACTACAGGAGATTCTTTATAAAAAATTAGAAATACCAATCATAAAAAAAACACCTAAAGGTCAACCCTCCACAGCCGAAGATGTTTTGCAAGAATTATCACATGAGCATAAATTACCTAAAATCATACTTGAGCATCGTAGTTTAAGTAAGTTAAGAAGCACTTATACAGAAAAACTCCCACAACAAATTTCCCATAGAACTGGAAGAATTCACACATCTTATCATCAGGCTGTAACTGCAACTGGTCGTTTATCATCAAGTAACCCTAATTTACAGAATATTCCAATTAGAACTAAAGAAGGAAGAAGAATTAGAGAAGCATTTATTGCGCCAGAAAATAATAGTATTTTAGCTGCTGATTACTCTCAGATAGAACTTAGGATTATGGCTCATCTTTCCAATGATCAAGCATTAATGGATGCATTTTCAACAGGCCAAGATATACATAGAAGCACAGCTGCAGAAGTATTAGACATCCATACTGAGAAAGTAACTTCAGAGCAACGACGCTGGGCAAAAGCAATCAATTTTGGCTTAATATATGGAATGTCTGCTTTTGGTTTAGCAAAACAATTGGGGATCCCAAGATATCAAGCCCAAGAATATATAGATCTCTATTTTAAAAATTATCCTCAAGTTCAATCTTTCATGGATGAAACAAAAGAAAAAGCCAGAAAGCATGGTCATATAGAGACAATCTATGGAAGAAGGTTATATTTACCTGATATCAACAGTAAGAATGGCCTCAGAAGGAAATATGCGGAAAGAAGTGCAATCAATGCGCCAATGCAAGGTTCTGCAGCTGATATTATAAAACTTGCAATGATAGATGTAAGTAATTGGCTTAAGTCTGAAAACGCTCCTGCAAGAATTATTATGCAAGTCCATGATGAACTTGTCTTGGAAGTTCAATCAGATGTGATATCTGATATTAGGAGTAAAATAGTCGAAATAATGGAATCAACAGTCAGTCTTAAAGTGCCCTTAATAGTCGATGTAGGTGTAGGGAAGAATTGGGATGAAGCCCATTAGTTAATTTCTGAATTTTTGAGTTAAAAATTCCTCCATTATCTTGCGTGCCTCGATGAGGCCTTGTCGTTTCAATGAAGAGAATAATTGCACCGATGCAGAATCCTCAAGACCTTCCCG
>CABXJW010000012.1 GCA_902512585.1 uncultured Woeseiaceae bacterium
ATAAAGTTACTCGAATTATTAGGGTATGCATTGAGTTTGAATGAAGACAGTCGAACACGTTTGCCAATAGATCCAATAAAATATTATATATATAATCCAGAGATGGGGCCAAATATAGTTGATAAAAAGAAAGGACCAATGATCTTTCAAGGAAGTGAGTTAATAGCAATAAATAAACAAGAGTTTACTTGCAAAAATACCTTGAAATGTGCGAATCGTTTACTGAGAAATGTAATATCCCACCAACTAGGAAATAGAAAACTTATGACTAGAAAAGTAATAGAGGAATTAAGAAGAAGATGACACAGGATGAGAGTAATAGAATTGATCTTGGAGTCAATGTTGATCATATCGCTACACTTCGCCAAGCTAGAGGTGGGTTACATCCTGACCCGGTTGCGGCAGCATTAAGAGCTGAAAAAATAGGTGCAGATAGTATAACAATGCATCTAAGGGAGGATCGAAGACACATTCAAAAAGACGATATTTATAAATTCTCAAATTTAATGCTCACGCACTTAAATCTAGAGATGGCAATAACTGAGGAAATGCTGGAAATCGCTTGTGATCTCAAACCCAAAGATTGCTGCCTTGTTCCAGAGAATAGACAAGAGTTAACTACAGAGGGTGGATTAGATATTATTAGTGGTTTTGATATGATCAAGAAAGCATGTCAAATTCTCAATGGTTCTGAAGTTAGGGTATCTTTGTTCATTGATCCTGATATCCAACAAATAGATGCGACACTAGAAACAAGCGCTTCAGTAATAGAGTTACATACTGGCGCATACGCGGATGCTAATGAAAGTCGAAAAAAATACGAATTAGATAGAATTATTAAAGCGGCTCACTATGCCAATGAAAAAGGTTTAATTGTGCATGCGGGGCACGGACTTGATTATCAGAATGTTATTGAGGTAGCGAAAATAAATGTCATTAAAGAATTAAATATTGGCCATTCGATTATCGCCCGTGCTGCATTTGAAGGCTTGGATAAAGCAATCATTAATATGATCGAATTAATGGAGCAAGCTAGAGCATGATATTGATAATAAAATGATATATGGAATTGGTACAGATATTGTTGAAGTATCCAGGGTCAAGGAGACATATTCACGCTTTGGTGAAAAATTTACAAAAAAACTCTTAATGCCAGAGGAGCAGTTTTTGTATGCAAAATCAAAGAATCCTGTACGCTTTTTAGCAATGCGTTTTGCTGCTAAAGAGGCTATCGTTAAAGCCATGGGTACTGGCTTTTCAAATGGTATATGGATACGAGATACAGGTATAATAAATAATAAACTAGGTAAACCTTTGGTGATTTTTTCATCGCGAGGGCAAGCTGTTTGCAATAAATTAGGTATTGGAGAAAGTCATATAAGCCTCAGTGACGAAGCTGGTCTAATTCTAGCATTTTCGATAATGATGAAGATTGGAGTTTGAAATGAATTGTTTTGCATTTGATATTGAGACAGTGCCGGATGTTGAATTTGGTAAACAGATGTGGGATTTACAGGATCTTTCGGAGAAGGACATTGGAAACACTATGATGTTCAAGCAAAAACAAAAAACTAATTCAGAGTTTTTACCTTTGCACCAACATCGGATTGTTGCAATCTCTGTCGCTTTGAGAACCGAGGAGACATTTAAAGTATGGAGTCTTGGAGATCCTGATGCAACTGAGAGAGAGATTGTGCAACGATTTTTTGATGGGATAGAGAGGTATACTCCAGATCTCCTGTCATGGAATGGCGTTGGATTTGATCTACCTGTTCTCCATTATCGGGCATTGAAGCATGGGGTGCAGGCTCAAAAATATTGGGATGTTGGCAAGCTTGACAATAACTTTCGTTATAATAATTATTTAAGTAGATATCATGCTAGGCATATTGACTTAATGGATGTCTTGTCAGGGTACCAGCCAAGAGCACGCGCGAGTTTAGATCAAATTTCAATAATGCTTGGTTTTCCAGGTAAATTAGGAATGAGTGGCGATAAAGTTTGGCCTTGTTGGCTTAACGGAGGGATTAATGAAATTCGTAATTATTGTGAGACAGATGTTATAAATACATTTCTTGTTTATCTGAAATATGAATTCATGCGTGGCAACTTATCCGAAGCTGCTTTAAATAATGAATTTGATGTGGTTCGAAATACCCTTGCTAAAGAAAATCATATTCATTTAAATGAGTATCTAAATGCCTGGAATCAAGATTAAGCTTATTCTTTATGCCAAAAAGATCACCTGAGACCGCCTATATCGTGGCTTCTGCACATGATGGTAGAGGTATAGCAGATGTTGAAGGTAAGAAAGTATTCGTTGCTGGGGCGCTTGAAGGAGAAGAAGTGCTTTTTCAGCGGAGAAAGAGGCGTCGTAAATATGATGAAGCTGAATTACTTGAGGTAATCCAACCAAGTAAAGATAGAATCAAACCACGCTGTGAGGTTTATGGAAGATGTGGAGGTTGCTCTTTACAGCACTTAACAGTCTCCGCTCAACGCCAACTGAAATTTCAAACCTTAAAGGATAATATTCAGCGTATCGGTAAAACTTCACCACATAAGTGGCTTGATACAATTCATTCTCATAAAGATAGTGGTAGTTGGAATTACCGCCGCCGTGCGCGACTAGGCGTAAAAGATGTAAAAGGAAAAAACCGTGTTTTGGTCGGATTCCGTGAACGTTATGCGCCATTTGTTACTGATATGCATCAATGTGATATCTTAGGCATTCCCATTAACTCAATGATCGATTCTCTAAGTGAGCTAGTCAGCTCTTTAAGTTTGAGAAGTAAGACCCCACAAATTGAGGTTTCGATAGCTGAAAATAAAGTTGAACTTATTTTTAGAATTTTAGAGTCACCCACCAATGATGACATTGATATATTGAAGAGATTTTCAAAGGAAAGCAATTTAAGAATTGCACTTCAAAGTGGTGGACCAAGCACTATTCAGTTACTAGATACCGGCAGTGAAGAACAAGCGCTTAATTACCGTCATGATGATCACGATATTGTGCTTGAATTTATATCCTCTGATTTTATTCAAATTAATAGTGAAGTAAATAAATTAATGGTGTCCAAAGCAATCGAATTATTATGTATCAATAAGTCTGATACAGTTACTGATTTATTTTGTGGTATTGGAAATTTTAGTTTACCGCTATCACGCTATGCTAAGAATGTTATAGGAGTTGAATTGCAAGAGGATTTTATTAAGCGAGCAAAATGTAACGCAAAACTAAATAAAATTAATAATGTTGAATTTTTTACTGGTGATCTTTTTAAATCAGATAATAATTGGTCAAATCTTAAATGTAATAAACTCTTATTAGATCCTGCCAGAAGTGGGGCATTGGAGGTTGTTAGTAATATAGAATTATTCAATGCTAAAAAAATTGTTTATGTTTCATGTCACCCAGGTACTTTGGCAAGAGATACAGATATTCTTGTAAATGAAAAGAAATATACATTAGATACAGCGGGAATTATTGATATGTTTCCCCATACATCTCATGTTGAATCTATAGCTTTATTTTCAAAATAGTATATAAATCATATATTTATTATCATATTATAGAATGATTATAATTTACTAGTTTGCGAACTTGATCCTACTAATATTCACACATAATCTAATCTAATGGCACGTGGTTTTATTATGTTGGATGTGGCCGGTTTGGAGTTAACTTCAGCTGATCGGGCTTTATTGAAATTACCTTCTGTTGGAGGAGTTATACTATTTAGTCGCAATTATGATTCGCCAAATCAACTAGTCAACTTAACCAACGAAATACGTAAAATTCAGAATCCACCTTTATTGATTGCTGTCGACCATGAAGGTGGTCGTGTGCAGCGCTTTAAGGAGGGGTTTACAGAATTACCTCCTATGCGATATGTGGGCCGCCTGTATGATATAAGTGAAAAAGATGCTTGTGATTTAGCTTTTAATATCGGTTGGATTATTGGTGCTGAACTTCGTTCTGTTGGAGTAGATTTATGTTTCGGCCCGTGCGTCGATTTAGATTGGGGTGCAAGTGAAATTATAGGAAATCGTTCTTTTCATAAGAATAAACACACTGTTGAACTCTTGAGCTACAAATACAGCTGTGGCTTAAATAAAGCAGGCATGCAAGCAGTTGCCAAGCACTTCCCAGGACATGGTTATGTTGTCGCTGATTCTCACCTGGAGCTACCCATTGATAGAAGAAGTTTTTCTCGTTTACTTGATGATATATACCCTTATGAGGGTTTGATTAGGAAAAATGCAATAGGTGCTGTGATGATGTCACATATAATTTATGAACAAGTAAATTCAATGCCAGCGAGCTTATCAGAATACTGGATAATGGATCATTTGAGACAGCAACTAAGATTTAATGGGGCAGTCTTTTGTGACGACTTAAGCATGAAGGCCCTTAAACCTTATGGAAATCTTTTGGAGCGTGCTGAATTAGCATTAAAAGCGAATTGCGATATGTTACTTATGTGTAACAATAGAGAGGAAGCTGGTAATACTGCTGAGGTCTTATCTAATCAATACAACTATTCTTCAATGTCACGATTAGCAAGATTGTTAGGTAGAAAATCACCTTCAAAAGAAGAGCTGATAAATAGTGACTCATGGGTGACCGCTACCAATTTTCTTAAAGATAAATTAAATCAGAGAGGCTTTGAATTAAAGGGTTAGTGGGTTGGTTCATCGAGTTTATCTTTAGGTGGTAATAAGTTATTTTGAGTGCCTTCAGCTTTTAACTCTCCTAGAGTTGGCTTTTGAAATATTATGCTGTATTCGTAATCACTGGTTACCTGACCATCGCTCACCCTAAACTTTATTGAAGGCGCACTTTCATTTTCTTCTATTGTTGTGCCTTGGTACTTTAGATGTGAAATTTCCTGGTAATCAATCTGCATATTATTATTCAAATGCCATATTCCAAAAGGATACTCTAGGTATATTTTTCCTTTTGATGGTAAATCAGTGAGAATTATATAGTTTAATACATCGCCTTCCGCATCGTCGAAATAGAAATCATTCACACTGAATGAATATGGGCTTAAGTTATCATATATTATTATTTTATCCATGGATGTGGGTGGGTCATTGATACCAGTAACCTGAACATTTAATTGCCTTTTTACATTGTTTTTACCATTACTTGCTGTATAGGAGAAACGATCATTTTTTACTTCACTATGCTTTAGTTTCTCAATTGCTAATTGATCAGCAACATGAATTTCATAATCACCATCTCGATTGAGAGTTAACGAGACATATTTTCCAGTCTTAGCAAGTCCCACTATTCCTCTTTCTATCGAGGAGACATATTGCTGACTGTTAATTGGTAGCTCTTGATCAAATACATTCCCTTTTAGAGGATTTATTTTTGCAGTCTTCATTTCAACATTTGATGCAGGTGGAGTAATTTTAGTAACTTTTGCAATTATCCCAAATTTTGGATGATCAAAATATCGTAATTCATCTATTTTCATTTCTTTATCATCAGAAAAGGGATATCTAATTAGTTCTGTAATTGATTCTAATGACGTATTTGTATTCTCGAGATTAGATATTTCCTTGCTCTCTGGTTGATATGTATTTTCTTCCAGCATGCTCATATCTAGAGCAAGCCTGAGCTTCCCTCTTTTGCTTTCGTATAATCTTAGGTTGCCTTCAAGTAATCCCAGAGTGTTTTTTAAGCGTCTAATACTGACTATTTGAGAAGAGTCTTCTTTATTCAAAGATTGATACCAGCCATTCCAAATAATCGGTTGATATACTTTTATACGGTCTAACCGATTATAGACATTCTCGAGAGTCCATGATTCTCTCGGCGCTAATTTAAATAGTATATTTTTATCAGTTGGAATTTCATTGAGTTGAATAGCATTAATTTTCTCTAATACTTCAATTATAGAATTATCTTTAAGTAGAGATTGACTTGTAATTGTAGTATCTATTGAATTTTGATCACCAACTCTTTCATAATTAGAGATTACCTTCCTTTCGAATATTTCTGTGCCAATAGATGTTTCATCTAGATACTTAAATACGATTAGCTCGATAAAATGATCTGCAATATTATTATGATTGGGGCCTAAATTGTCATTTGCTGTGAGATTGAGATTAACACTGAATATTAGTATAAAATAATATAAATAATTTTTTTCAATACAATACATTTTGCTTTTATTTGAGTTATTTTTTTTCATATTAAGATTTTTTCAAATTAATATTATTTTATAATCACCATAACAATACTCAGTTTGACAGTCCATCAAGAAGGTTTTCAATAAAATCGAAGCGTTCTTCATAATCATCAAGTTCACATCTAAAGTTAAGCCTGTGTTGACCATTCATTTGATATATATCGTTGGCACTTATCATACATATTAAATTCTCAATATCTATTTTTGATGATTTATCAAACTGAATATATCCACCACTCGCATTCATATTAATTTTTTTAATATACATACTATTGGCAGCTTGTTTTATGATACTCATTCGTAATAGATATAACGCCTCTTGCGGTAACATACCAAAACGATCTATTAGTTCAATTTTTATTCTAATCAACTCATCTTTGTTGGCATTTGCAATTCTCTTGTACAAAATTAATCGAAGATGAACATCTGGCACATAGTCATCTGGAAGTAGGCATGGGGTATTAAGATTTATTTCAACACCAGTGTTAAATGGCTCATCAAGTTTTATATGGTTTCCATTTTTCATAGAATCAACAGCACGTTTTAACATATCAGTATAAAGAGAGAATCCAATTTCTTGAATTTGACCACTTTGCACATCTCCCAATAATTCCCCAGCACCACGAATTTCTAGGTCATGGGTTGCAAGAGTAAAGCCTGAGCCGAGATCTTCAAGTGAGCTAATTGCTTCAAGTCGCTTGCTGGCATCAGTAGTTAAATTATTTTTATGGGGTGAGATAAGGTATGCAAATGCTCGATGATGCGACCGTCCGACCCTCCCTCTTAATTGATGAAGTTGCGCCAGACCAAATTTATCAGCACGATTAATTATAATTGTATTCGCAACTGGAATATCTAGTCCACTTTCGACTATCGTTGTGCACAATAACATATTAAAACGTCGCTGATAAAAATCAAGCATGACTGCCTCAAGCTCTCTCTCGGGCATTTGCCCATGACCAATTCTGATAGTGATATCAGGTAATAATTTTTGTAATCTTAGTTTGATATTTTCAATATCTTCAACACGATTATGTATAAAATAAATTTGCCCACCACGTTTTATCTCTCTGTAGCAAGCTTCTCTTATAAAAGCATCATTCCATTCAGTTATAAAAGTTTTTACTGCTAGACGATTGTCAGGTGGGGTTGTTATGAGCGATAATTCTCTTATTCCTCCGAGTGTCATATTGAGAGTTCTTGGGATTGGAGTTGCAGTAAGTGTTAATATATCTATGTCACTCCTGAGATTCTTTATTGCCTCTTTATGACGAACGCCAAATCTATGCTCCTCATCAATAATAACTAATCCTAAACGACAAAAATCTTTTGTGTGCTGCAGAATCTTATGGGTACCTATTACAATATCAATATTGCCTGACTTAATCTCTGAAACAGTGGTGAGAATTTCTTTTTTTGATTGAAATCTTGATAAGACAGCAATTTTTATAGGCCAATCGGCAAATCGATTTATGAATGTTTGAGTATGTTGTTGTGCTAACAATGTTGTTGGAACCATTACAGCAACTTGTTTGCCTCCAATTGCTACTGCAAATGCTGCTCTGAGTGCGACTTCCGTTTTTCCAAAGCCAACATCACCACAAATTACTCGGTCCATAGGTTTTGGCGTTGACAGATCTTCTAATACCGCCAAAATAGCATTTTCCTGATCCACGGTTGTTTCATAAGGAAATCCTGCCTCAAAAGCACGATATTCACTTTCAGACCAATTAAAAGCATAACCTTCTTTCGCTGCTCTTCTTGCATATATATCAAGAAGTTCAGCAGCTACATCATATATCTTTTTAACAGCACGTTTTTTCGCCTTAATCCATTGGTCGCTACCTAATCGATGAAGTGGTGCATGCTCAGGTGAAGATCCGGTATATCGTGATACTAGATCTAATGCATGGACTGGGACATATAATTTATCACTATCAGCATATTCAAGATGAAGAAACTCTTCAATATACTCACTATAATTAAGTTTGACTAAACCTCTATAGCGACCAATCCCATATACTACATGAACAATTGGTGCACCAATTGTTAAGTCGGTTAACTGTTTTATGATTGTTTCTGGATCTTTATTATTAAATTTACGATTTCGCTGCTTTGGTTTCTCGCCAAATAGTTGCTGTTCGCTAATAATTGCTATTTTATCATCAGTCGATATCACACTTGCATTAAATGGAGCTATGATTACATTCAGCTTGTGATCACTATTAATAAACTCCCGCCAGTTACTCATCCTTTGTATGGGGAGCTTCATATCATTTAAATAATCAAAGATTACCTCTCTTCGCCCAGCTGATTCAGCAGTAAATAAAACCCTTCCTTTAAAATTAGTTAGGAATTTTTCTAAATTATCCGTTGTTTTTTCATATTTTGTTTGTATTTTTATGGGTGGAGGAGCATTGGTTTTAAGATTAAAAGAATCTCTATTTTCATCAAGATTAAAGTGACTGAAATTAATAACTTTAAATTCTTTCAGCATTATTTGTATTGTATCTAGATTAAAAAACGCCTCATCTGGTTTAAGTAATGATCGTTCATTGTCCTCTTTATTTAGGTTATATCGATTCTCAATATCTATCCAACCTTGAGTTAAAATATCATCAAGATTATTAGGCGCTAAAATCAAATCATCATTATCAAAGTAATCAAAAAAGGCTGCAGTACTAGTAAAAAAAAGAGAGAGAAAATATTCTACTCCACCGTGATATATGCCGTTAGAAATATCACTATATAGTTTTGATTTTGAGGGATTACCATCAAACTTTTCTCGGTATCGTGATCTAAAATATTTTATAGATTTTTCGTCTAGAGGGATTTCTTTTGCTGGTAGAATGTCTACAAATGACAATTTTTCTTTAGTCAACTGGGTATTTGCATTAAAATAGCGAAGTGATTCAATAGCATCATCATAGATTTCAATTCTGATGGGTTTATTAGTACCCATTGGGTATATATCTAATAAAGAACCCCTGGTAGCATACTCACCATGCTCCTCAACTTGAGAAACCTTTCTGTAACCATTTTCGATAAGCTCTTCTATCATATTTTGATAGTTAATATGATCGCCAATGTTTAAAGTTAATGTATGTGAATTGATATAGCTTTGGGGAGGTAATCGGTTAAATAGGGAGCATACAGGCAGGATTATAATTTTGTGATTAGATACTTTTTGCTCACTTAAAACTCTAAGGCGATTTGAAATAATATCTTGATGTGGAGAAAATCTATCATAAGGAAGTGTTTCCCATTCAGGAAAAAAATCAATAGGGATATTATTTAAATTAAAAAATGAGATTTCATTTTTTAATTGTTCTCCATGCTGTGTATCTTCAGCTAAAACTAACACAGGGTTATTTTTTGTAATAGCAATTTGATAGATAGCAAGAGCCATACTCGGACCAATGCAGCGACCGATAGATTTAATCTTCTTAATCTTACTATGAGGTATAATTGAATTAAGCATGTTTTGGTGTTCAGTAAAATTTTACCAATTAATCTTCAGAGACTAGTCTAGTTTTCTAGATAGTTTTTGATGTCGTTTTGTTTTATTTGATTATTTTCGAAGCTTATCAATTTGAATATTTAATTCACTGATAAGAATTTCATTTTCTTGGATACGAGATTTTTCTTGTTTTACTATCTCGGGCGGCGCATTACTTATAAAATTTTCATTATTTAGTTTTAACCGACTTTTTTCAATTTCTTTAATTGTTGAACTTATTTTTTTAGATAATCTTTTTATTTCATCTTCAATGTCAATCAGATCAGCAAGTGGCACTAATAATTTCATCTCACCATGCATCGCTGTGGATGATGTAGGTTCATTTTCTTTGGGGTGAAGTTTGCGAATTGATTCAATTCTTCCAGCATGTTTAATTAATTCTAGGTGTTTCTCTATAAGAAATTCATCCTCATTAGTGGATTTTTGTATTATAACTGGTAGTTTTTTCCCGGGGGGTATATTCATTTCGCCACGTATTTGTCTGATACCAACTACAAATTGCTTGATCCAATTAATTTCATTCTCCGCATTTTTATCAGACCTTATTATTTGAAAAGATGGGTAAGGCCTTAGCATGATAGTTTCTTCTTTTAGCTCAAGTTTTGATTTCAATTCAAGCCATATTTCTTCCGTAATGAATGGCATGATTGGGTGCAGAAGCCTTAAAATACTCTCAAGTGTTTTCACTAGCATTTCTTTGGTACCATTTTTAGTATTTTCATCGCAAACATTACTTTGAAGGCTTGCTTTCGCAAGCTCTAGATACCAATCACAAAACTCATGCCAAATAAATTCATGAAGACACTGTGCTGCCAGATCAAAACGATAGGCTTTAAAATGACTGTGTATGTTTTCAGTAACTTCATTTAGATGTGAATTGATCCAATTATCAGCAACAGTATATTTAAGTGATTCCTTATCCTTTAAGCAGAAATCATTCGTGTTCATGAGGACAAAATGAGCCGCATTCCATAGCTTATTACAGAAATTTTTATAACCTTCAATTCTACCAATATCAAAACGTATATCTCTGCCAGTGGTCGCTAGTGAGGCGAAAGTAAATCTCAAGGCGTCTGCACCATAGCTATCAATACCGTTAGGAAATTGTTTTATTGTATTTTTCTCGATCTCTGGTTTGAGATGATCCTGCATCAACCCAGCAGTTCTTTTTTTCACTAGATCTGTTAAATTTGTACCATCAATTAAGTCGATGGGATCTAGAACATTTCCTTTGGATTTGGACATTTTTTGACCATTTTGATCTCTAATCAGGCCATGTATGTATACTTCTTTGAATGGAACCTTGCCCGTGAATTTAATTCCCATCATTATCATTCTGGCTACCCAAAAAAAGATAATATCAAACCCAGTAACTAAAACTTGACCAGGGTAAAACTTTTTAAATGATTTTGTTTTATTTGGCCATCCTTGCGTGCTAAAAGGCCATAATGCAGATGAAAACCAAGTATCAAGAACATCAGGATCTTGATTAAGTACTAAATTATGAGCTAATTGATGTTTTTTTCTAACTTCAATCTCGTTTTTACCTACATATATATTTCCATTTTCATCGTACCAAGCTGGTATTCTGTGTCCCCACCATAATTGCCTGCTGATACACCAATCTTGTATGTTTTCCATCCAGTCGAAATATGTTTTTGACCAATTATCTGGAATAAAGCGAATTTTTCCTTCTTTGACAGCTTCGATTGCCGGTTCAGCGAGAGGTTTAATATTAACGTACCATTGATCAGTGAGGTAAGGCTCTATTATTGAGTTGCTTCTGTCACCTCTTGGGATATTACTAGTATGTTCTTCTGTTTTTTCTAACATACCCAAAATTTCAAATTTTTCTACTATCTTTAATCGAGCCTCTTTTCTGGGGAGCCCTTGTAAATCTTTTGGAACATTTTGATTTAGTTCAGCATTGTCATTAAATATATTAATTTGAGGCAATTTATGTCGAATGCCAACTTCATAATCGTTAAAGTCGTGTGCTGGAGTAATCTTTACGCAGCCAGAGCCAAAATCTGGATCAACATATTCATCGGCTATGATTGGAATTTTCCGATTGATTATTGGTATAAATACTTCTTTGCCAACAAATTCTCTGTAACGTGTATCCTCTGGATGAACTGCAATAGCACTATCTCCGAGGCATGTTTCTGGGCGAGTTGTAGCAACTATCATATACTCTTCATGACCTACCAAAGGATAGCGAAGATGCCACAACTGACCTGGCTCTTCGGTCACTAATACCTCTAAGTCTGATAGAGCTGTATGAAGCACTGGATCCCAATTAACTAGTCTTTTTCCCCTGTATATTAAACCTTCCTCATAAAGTTTAATAAATACCTCAGAAACTGCATCACTTAATTTTTCGTCCATCGTAAAGCAGTCACGGTCCCAATCTAGAGAGGCTCCCATCCTTCTCAGTTGTTTTGCAATAGCGCCACCAGATTGATCTTTCCATTCCCAGACACGCTTTATAAAATCATTACGTTTTAAGTCAAGTCGAGATAATCCCTCTGAATTCAATAACCTTTCAACTACCATTTGAGTAGCAATCCCTGCATGATCCATACCAGGCTGCCAGAGTGTATTGTCACCTTTCATTCTGTGGTAACGAATTAATGCGTCCATTATAGTGTCCTGGAATGCATGACCCATATGTAATGTTCCAGTTACATTAGGCGGTGGAATAACAATACAAAAAGATTTTCCATTTCCTGATGGTTTGAAATATTTCTCATTTTCCCAACGTTTATAGTGCCGCTGCTCAATGAGGTCTGGTTGATAACGTTTTTCCATATTAATTTCTTTGTGATTTATTCCATAATAACTTAATAAATAATCTAGATGATATGAGATATTACCTCATGCCCCATATCTCGGTATTGTTTAAATCTCACTCGAGCTTCTTTCTTTGCTTCATTGTCATTTGGAACTATCTCAATAATTCGCTCAAAACGATCACTCTTTTTATTAATTAAATTAGATAGGTTAATCAGAATGGCCGATGTTTGATGTTGGTGGTAACTTGAAATTATAATGGATTTTTTTGATGCATCAATTTCATTATCAATTATTTCGTGCGGGATAAAGCTATCATTTCGAAAGCTCCATAGTTGATCATCTATCTTTTGTGTAGTCTCGTTACTCTTTGTTTGTATAATTATGTTGTAATTTTTCTTGTAAGCTTTTTCTGCAAGTCGACATGCGAAAAGGTGCTTAGCCTCTTCATCTTGGCTTGGAAGGATATAAAAATCAACCTGCGACATATTACTGATGATCAGCGTTGCTTTGCTGGATAATAAACTCACTCAATAATGGAACTGGTCTGCCAGTACTGCCTTTTTTTGCACCTGATACCCATGCTGTACCAGCAATATCAAGATGCGCCCATTTCATATTTTTTGTAAACTTACCTAAAAAACAAGCTGCTGTAATCATCCCACCATCACGACCACCAATATTAGCGAGATCAGCAAAATTACTCTTAAGTTGAGCTTCATATTCACTACCCATTGGCATTTTCCAAGCTCTATCTAGGGATTTTTCTCCAGCCATCGAAAGGAGGTCACTCAGTTTTTCATCATTACTCATAATGGCTGTTCGATGATGTCCTAAGGCAATCACACAAGCTCCCGTCAAAGTAGCAATATCGATTATATACTCTGGCTTGAAGCGTTCGGCATAAGTTAATGCATCACATAGAATCAGTCGCCCCTCAGCATCGGTGTTAAGTATCTCAATCGTTTTCCCAGACATACTTTTAACGATATCTCCTGGTAAGGTTGCAGTGCTACTTGGACGATTTTCACAAGCAGGAACCACTATTTTTAGATTAATTGGTAGCTGTAATTTTGCTATCACTGCCATAGTGCCAATTGCTGTTGCAGCTCCGCACATATCATATTTCATTTCATCCATTGCCGCACTTGGCTTAATAGATATTCCACCGGTATCAAAAGTCACTCCTTTTCCAACTAGCACCAAAGGTGGTTTTGAGCCAGCTCCATTGTAATGCATGATTATTAACTTAGCGGGCTCTTTTGAGCCAGCAGTTACAGATAGCAATGAATGCATTTCTAATTTCTTCATTTCAGTCTCATTAATAACTTCTGTAGTTAAATTTTCAAATGACTTAGTTATTTTTTGAGCTTCTTTAGCTAGATAGCTAGGCGTACATATATTAGCAGGAAGATTACCTAAGTTTTTTGCAATTAACATGCCTGATGATATTGCGTCAGCTTCCTCAATGGATTGATTGATTTTTTTGGAGTCTGTGTTTTCATCTATTGCTAGGGATATATTTTCTGGCGAAAAAATTATTTTCTTTGATGTGGATTTTAATTCATTAAATTCATATAAATTATTATGGAGTGACTCAATACTGTGCCTAACTCCTTGATAAAAAATATTTGAATCTTTCAATTCTAATGTCAGATAATTAGCTATATTCTTTAAATTATATCCAAGTAAAGCTTTTGCGGCTGTTTCGTTTGCTTTTTTAAATTCTTTTATACCAAATTCTTCTTTGTCACCAAGACCGACAACTAATAATCTTTTAGCGTTGATGTTCTTAACAGATGTTAAGATTCTGTGCTCCCCTATGTTTGATATGAGATCCCCATCATCAAGATAATTCAAAATGAGATTATTGGAATTTTTATTTATAATCTCTGCAGCTACACTGAGTATGTTTTTATTATAAACCCCGATGATCAGACAATCCGAAGATATTTCTACTGCAGATTTTTTAGAGGGTATATAGTTCATAATTTTTTCCTATATTTGAGCTTAATTATTTTATTAATGAGGTTTTTTTGTGTTTGACACAACGATAAAAAACGTTAGTCTAACTTATCAGCATAGTATAAGTTAATTGTTATAATTTTATAATATAAAGAAGTATGTAATTTATGTTTCGTATCATTGATCGATATATTTTCCGTGAAGTAATTAGAACTTGGATTACAGCCACTATAGCGTTACTTTGTATATTATTGACTAATCAATTTGCTCGTATTCTAGGTGATGTAGCGAAAGATAAATTACCAAAAGATGCAATCATCGAATTAATTGCTCTTACGGGAGTCCAGTATTTAACTATCTTGATACCAATAGGCTTGTTTTTGTCGATTTTAATCGCTATTGGTCGCCTTTATGCAAACAGCGAGATGTCAGCACTATTAGCTTGTAAAGTGGGTATGGCAACTATTTACCGACCAGTATTACTTATAACTATTCCATTGGTTTTTTTAGCAGGAATGGTTACGATTTATTTCGGACCGAAGGCGCTATTAATGATTGAAGATATAAATAATGAGGCCCGTCAGAAAATTGATCTAGATAGTATTGAGCCTGGCCGATTTATTGTTGATGAAAGGCTAGGAACTGTCATATATGCTGAGGAAGTCACTAATGATGGAGAATTAAAAAATGTATTTTTTCAGTACCTAAATCAGTCTGAAAAAATAGAGGTCGTCATAGCGAATAGAGGTGATCAGGTAGAATCAAATGATGACACCCAACGTTATTTTGTCCTCTATAATGGAAAGCGATATGTGGGCCAGCCTGGGTCAACTGACTATACTATTATGGAGTTTGAAGAGCATGGTATCCCTTATATGGTGCCAGAAATTAAAAAATCAGATCCAGAAGTGAAAACGATGAAGTTTGGTAGGCTTTTTGAGTTTACCGATAGGAATAAAAATGCTGAATTTCACTGGAGAATAGGTATACCAATCTCTACTCTTATCCTGGCATTACTTGCTATCCCAATGAGTAGGAGTGAGCCAAGACAAGGTCAATATAATAAAATATTCATTGGGGTAGTAACATTTATCATATATTTTAATTTACTCTCAGCAGGAAAATCATGGCTTGAAAATGGACTTGTGGATCATCGTTTTGGACTCTGGTGGGTCCATGTTTTAATGTTATTTGCATTGTCTGTTTTAATTATAAAAAATAATAATCCTCACTGGTATCGACTTAATAGAGCTGAAGACTCCAATTGAATATTTTATTAAAATATCTCATTGGATCAATTTTAAAAGGTACTTTTTTGGTGCTGTTAATACTGTTATCAATAACTGCGCTATATGAGTTTATAAGCCAATTAGGCAATCTTGAGGCTAATTTTGGTGTTTTGCAGGCATTTTTGTTTGCCATATTGCGTCTTCCACAACTTTCATTTGAAATGCTACCAATTGCTACTTTGATCGGATCTTTATTTTCATTAGGTCAACTTGCAAGCAAGAGTGAGCTCATAATCATTCAAACTGCGGGCATATCAATTGATCAGATTGCAAAAATGGTGTGTGTGAGCGGCTTATTTATAGTTTTATTTGCAATTTTAATGGGTGAATTTGTTGGCCCATCAATGGATTATTATGCAAGAAATATGCGCGATGAGGCGCGTTATAGTAATACAGGTGTTGATTTTGGTAATGCAGTATGGATTAAAGATGATCAAGCAATAATGCGTCTAGAGAGAGTTAATACGGACTATGATTTTGGCAGTATTTATATATATCGATTTAATCCGGATGGTTCTTTGATGTCTATTGCTGTAGCAGAAAATTCTGGGATTGATCGAAATGAGGACTGGGTATTAAATGATTTTAGAGAGACAAGATTTGAGCAAGATCGTGTTGTGACAAGTTCATCTGAAGTCGTAAATGAAACTTTTGACCTCAATAGTGACTTGCTTGGTGTGACTCTCGTAAAGCCAATCAGTTTATCTGTTAGAGAGTTAATTGGTTATGTAGATTATTTAAAAAAGAATGAATTATTTTCTAGTCGGTATGAAATTGAACTTTGGTCCAGAATTTCTGCTATTTTGACTATACTGCTAATGCCGATACTCGCCCTTGCTTTTGTTTTTGGCTCACTGAGGGAGGTGGGAAGCGGGGCAAGATTAGTATTTGGTTTAGTGGTTGGGCTTGTTTATTTTTTGATGAGTGAATTAATTTTTAACTATGGCCAAGTCTATAATATAAATCCAATAATTACTGCTTGGATTCCACCAATATTACTAACTATATATACAGGTTTTCGATTGAGTAATTTAAGTCGCAATTAAGCTTTATTTCTAGGGTAATGTGTTAGCTTAGTGTTTGAGATTCGATCATGTAGGCTTAGATTGTTTCTATCTAATAGCTGCCAAAAAAAACCAATCCCAAATAATACTAATGATAGTATCGCGGCAAAAAAACGGACAGTGCATTGAAGTATATTCGGTTTAAGGCCGTCATATGTTTCAAGCCTTAAACCCCATGATTGCATTCCAAGAGTGCGGCCAGATATTGACCAGAAACCAACAAAGAAAAAATAAATTATTATAAATAACGTAAATTGATAGTTAAAAGAGTTACTTTCTACAGCTTCACCATATCGAATTGCGATAAAAGGGAGTGTTCCAATTATCATTATAGACAATATCAATAAACTGTCATATATAATTGATAATAATCTTCTTTTTAATGTTGTGTTTGACATTTCTTCTTCTTCTGATGATTAATATTGATGAATACGGTTATTTCTTTTTATGTGTGTAGTAGAATGTTGATTATACCCTATTATAAACAAGGAAAAGAAATGGAATTAATAGCGATTGTTACAGTCCTGATTTTAATTCAGACAATATTTTTTGGTTTTGAAGTCGGCAAAGCGAGAGGGAAGTATAATATAAAAGCACCAGCAGTCTCTGGCAATGAAAAATTTGATAGACATTATCGTATCCATCAAAATACGATTGAGCAGATTATCATTTTCATTCCGTCATTATGGTTATTTGGGTATTTTGTTAATGTTAATATTGCCACCGCTTTAGGAGTGCTTTTTTTTCTGGGGAGATTTATTTTTCGATCTGCCTATCTGAAAGATCCAGCAAGCCGTGAAATTGGCTTTATTATGGGTTTTTTGCCTATCGCAATTTGTCTCTTAGGTACTCTCTTTTTTGTGACCAAAAGTATGCTCTGAAAAAAATGATTATATTAAGTTATGAGTTACCATAATAAATATAAAAAACAAGGGTTAACCAGAGTAACACAAGCTTTTGTTAATTCTGGCAAGGGTTTTTATGCTGCCTGGATAAATGAATCAGCATATAGGCAAGAGCTGTACCTATTTATAACTCTGAGTGTTATTGCGATTCTGCTTCCAATTGAAATAAGTCATAAGTTTATATTGATATTAAGTATGTTGCCAGTACTAGCCATTGAGCTAATAAACTCAGCTATTGAATCAATAGTTGATAGAATTAGTATGGATGAACACGAATTATCCGCGAGAGCAAAAGATATGGGTTCAGCTGCAGTATTTATCTCATTAATGATTGTGATCTTAGTGTGGTGTTTTATTCTTTGGAAAAATTTTGGTACGTCAATATCTTAATAATTATTTTCAATTAACTATGAATCGTTTGTCAATTAATAAGCACTCAGGAGCATTCTCACCCTTCATTGTCACTTTAATTATGGCATTGGTTTTTTTAACCATATCCAGAGTTTTTATGAGTATCTGGCATTTTAATAGAGTGGATAATGCTAATGGCTGGATTGAGATAATACTGAGTGGTTTGAGAATTGATATTGCTACTTTGTCTTATATATTCATTATTCCTGCTTTAGTTACCTGCCTAGGAATCAATCAGAAATACTTCAATAGAGTTTGGAATTTCATAATTAGAGCTTGGGTTTCACTGGCTCTCTGGTTATTGGTGTTTATGGAAATTGTTACTCCGTCATTTATTCTGGAATATGACGTAAGACCGAATAGATTATTTGTTGAGTATTTAATATATCCCTCCGAGTTAACCAAGATGCTTTTCAGTGGTTATAAAATCGAAATACTAATAGCACTGGTGGTTAGTTTATTAACACTCTATTTTGCTTGGAAGTACTCGATAATTTTTACAGTAAATAAAATGTTACTACCTTTGTATTGGCGGCCATTAATTTTAATCATTGTTTTGTTAATGGGCATTATGGGGGCAAGATCGTCGTTTGGTCATCGACCCTTAAATCCAGCTATGGTTGCATTTTCGGTAGATCCATTGATAAATGATCTTACCTTGAATTCCACATATTCAATGTTATTTGCTGTTAAACAGTTAAAGAGTGAGGATGACGCTTTTGAATATTATGAATTTATGACTAGTAAGGAGATTATTCTTGAAATAAGGGAATCAACAAATCTCAATATTAATGAGTACCAATCATCTGAGCATCCAACACAAGCTTTTCACAAAGCTACTTACAATGGAGCAAAAAAGAATTTAGTAATTTTATTACAGGAAAGTTTAGGTGCTCGCTATGTAGGCGGACTGGGTGGCTTACCATTAACTCCAAATATTGATAAATTAATGAAAGAAGGGTGGAATTTTACAAATATTTATGCAACGGGGACTCGCTCTGTTAGAGGTATAGAAGCTATCATTACGGGATTTTCACCAACGCCCGCAAGATCAGTAGTTAAATTAGGAAAAAGTCAGAATAGTTTCTTTTCAATAGCTGATGTGCTCAAAAAGAATGGCTATCACACACAATTTATTTATGGTGGCGAAAGTCATTTCGATAATATGAAGAGCTTCTTTTTAGGAAATGGATTTATTGATATGCAGGATTTCCCGACCTTTAAAAATCCTAATTATGTTGGCTCATGGGGCGCTTCAGATGAAGATCTTTACGATAAAGCGCATGATCAGTTTAATCAATTGCATGAGCAACAGGAGCCATTTTTTAGTTTAGTTTTTACATCATCAAATCATACGCCTTTTGATTACCCAGATGGAAAAATAGAGCTATATAATCAACCTAAAGAAACTAGAGAGAATGCTGCTAAATATTCTGATTTTGCTCTTGGTAAATTCTTTAAAAAAGCTAAACAGTCAAAATATTGGTCAGATACAATCTTTTTGGTTGTCGCAGATCATGATTCTCGAGCATACGGTGATCAGTTGGTACCTATTAAGCACTTTCATATCCCCGCAGTGATAGTAGGTAAGGGTATCGAGCATCATAGCGATGATAGGTTAGTAAGTCAGATTGATCTTCCACAAACGTTATTGTCTCTAATTGGAATTGATAGCAAAAATCCCATGATTGGTCATGATCTAACAAAAGAGATTCAAGGTAATAAATTACGGGCTATGATGCAGTTTTATAAGAATTTTGCCTGGATGGATGAACGTGGTGAAGTGGTAATATTGCAACCTGAAAAGAGACCTGCTCAGTTCTTTTACAATCGAGTCAGTGAGGCTTTGGAGTCAAGTCAAATTAAAGATATCAAACTCATAAATAGAGCTAGAGCAAATGCTTTATGGGGCAGTCTTGCCTATAAAAATAATTATTACCAAACATCTCAATAACGATTAATTTTCTGTTTTACAATTGCTCTAATAGTCCTGCTTTCTTTTCTGGTAGGCTACCTGTTCGTTATGTGACATTGTACAATTTAGTGACCATCTACATTTTTCATCAATTTTTATTTCATTTTGCAATGCTTTGCAGCTAGTAATAAGATTTTTAGTTGCAAAGATTATATTATCTTGAATGGTACTTTGAATCGAAGGGGGTAATTTGTTTATTAAGGAATTTCCCGAAAACCAAAATAACAAATGTAAGAATAATGAATGCTATAATTAGATTACGTAATTTTGTAATCAAGCTCTTTATCATTCGAATATGGAATTAATAGTTAGGTTAGTCTAATTGATATAAGTGATTTTCAAAATATCGATCCAGCTGATATATGTTGTTTCAAATTTATCGATATATTCTTGGTTTAGGTTTAATCTCTAAAGGTAGCTCATTTATCAGAAAGGTTATTTGTGGCAAAACAAGAAATTAAAGTAAATAAAATAAAGTCAACCATACTAGATTTTAATAAAAATTTACTTTCTAAAAATTCGTTAAAGGTACTAAAAAAACTCAATCAATCTGGTTTTCAAGCTTTTTTAGTTGGGGGCTCTATTAGAGACTTACTAATAGGTAAGGAGCCAAAAGATTTTGATATAGTTACGGATGCAAAGCCCGAACAAATAAAGAAAATCTTCAGAAATTGTCGATTAATTGGAAGGCGTTTTCGATTGGCTCATATTTATTTTGGGCGTGAGTTGATTGAGGTTGCAACCTTTCGCTCATCTGAAACTTCAAATGATAAAAAATCCAAATATGATAACAAAGGTAGAATTCTCAGAGATAATGTATTTGGGAAAATAGAAGAGGATGTTTTTCGTAGAGATTTTAAGTGTAATGCCCTTTATTACAGTATTCTTGATGACTTGATATGGGATTTTGTTGGTGGGCTGGATGATATAAAGCAAAAGCGGCTGAATTTTATTGGAAATGTTACTAAGAGATTAAGAGAAGATCCGGTCAGAATGCTTAGGGCGGCTAGATTTAACGCAAAATTAAATTTTGCATTAAGTCATCAGCTTAAGTGCGAAATTAAAAATAATTCTAAACTTTTAAATAATGTTCCCGCAGCACGAATTTTTGATGAATTCCTAAAATTATTTCAATCTGGTTACGGTGAGAAAGCATTCTGTTCGATGATGGAGTTAAATTTATTTAAAGAAATATTTCCTTATACTTTCGACGAAGCCATATCAGATGGTAAATTCAAATCTTTTATTGAGGAAGCTTTAAGAAATACTGATGAAAGGATTAATTCACAGTTATCAACAACACCAATGTTCCTAATTGGTGTTTTTCTCTGGAAGCCTATAAAAGCTCGAGCTCAGTATATACAAAATGAAAATCAATACTCAAAAATTCAATCGATGGTTATTGCATCCTATGACATAGTTGGGCTTCATCAGGATTTAATTGCAATCCCAAAAAGGTTCTCAAGCTCTATGAGGGAAATGCTGATTATGCAAATAAGATTTGAAAAATTAACAGATAAACAAGCTAGTAAATTGAAGAATTCGAGATTTTTCAGGGCGGCTTACGATTTTTTATTATTAAGATCTATCGTTGGAGATTGCTCAAGAGAGGTGGTAAATTTTTGGACCAAGGTTGAGCAGCAAACGATCAAAATAAAGTATCCAAAATATAATAAAAATCGTAACTATAGAAAACTTAAAGGGTTGTGATGACGAAGGACAGATGGAGACCTGCTTATATTGGAATTGGGAGCAATCTAGACCAGCCCATTGAGCAGGTAAAGCAAGCTGCAGAACATATAAAAATGATACCAGAATCAAAATTTATCAAAATATCACCATTATATGAATCTTCACCACTAGGGCCCACAAGCCAACCAAATTTTATTAATGCAGTCGCAGCTATAATGACATGCTTATCTGCCCATAATTTACTTAATGAACTAAAAGAAATAGAAGTTAAACAAAAGAGAGCCCGAAACGTTGAAAAATGGGGGCCTAGAACTATAGATCTTGATTTGCTTGTTTTTAGCTCTCAAACCATTAATGATAAGACATTAACTGTACCTCACCCTGAGATTAAATATAGAGATTTTGTATTAAAACCAATGAGTGATATTACTCTGGATTTAAAGATTCCAGAATTGGATAATGTTGAAGATTTGCTAAAAAAGATAGAGAATAATTCAATCATGATAAAGCGTTTAGATTGAATATAAGATGAGCATAAAAGATTCAAAAGCTATAAATGAGGAACCACGTTTTATCGTGGTTGAGGGTCCTATTGGTGTTGGAAAAACAAGTTTAGCAAAAAGACTTGCAGAGAGCTTATCTGGAAACCTCATTCTAGAGGAGGTGGAAAGCAATCCGTTTATGGATCGCTTCTATCAAGATGGGCATGGTGGCAGTTTACCAGCACAACTATTCTTTTTATTTCAAAGGGCAAAAAAACTTGAATCAATGCGTCAGTCAGATCTATTCTCAAGTATAAATATTGCAGATTTTCATATAGAAAAAGACAAATTATTTGCCTCTGTTAACTTAGATCCAAGCGAACTGAGTTTGTATGAACAAATATATGAAAAAATGGATATCAAGAAATCTATACCTGATTTAGTTATATATCTGCAGGCGAGTCCGGATATACTCCTTCACAGAATTGCTCACCGTGGGGTGGAAACTGAAAAATTTATTGATCGCAATTATCTAGAAAGATTAGTTGAAACATTTGCAAGCCATTATCATAATTACAATGAAAGCCCTTTACTTATTGTCAATACAACCTCGATTGACATAATAAATAATGAAGAAGATTATGACCAATTATTAAATCAAATTTTATCGACAACAGTTGGCAGGCATTTTTTTAATCCACTAGCAGCTGTTGGTTTCTCATGAATCAAACGAAAAAGTAATAAATATGTATACCCAATTAGAGCAACGAAGCATGGCCGTACCTCCCGTTAATATAGCATCTTTAAAAAAGATGAAGTTAAATGGAGAAGCTATCGCTTGTATAACTGCATATGATGCAAGTTTTGCGTTAACGGTTGATCATGCAGGAGCTGATCTGGTTTTAGTTGGCGATTCTCTAGGAATGGTCATTCAGGGTCATGATACAACAGTACCGGTAACTGTCGATGATGTAATCTATCATACTCGGAATGTGTCACGAGGGTTACATAGGGCATTCCTTGTTGCTGATATGCCATTTATGACTTACTCAGATCCAAATCAAGCTCTGGAGAATGCAGTTCGACTCATGCAGGAAGGTGGAGCAATGATGATTAAGCTTGAAGGTGGTGAAGATCAAATATCCATAGTAGAGCATCTGGCGAGACATGATATAGCTGTGTGCGCGCATCTTGGTCTAAAACCACAGTCAGTTCATAAAATCGGAGGTTTTCGAGTTCAGGGAAGAGAGCCGAAGGAAGCTCAAAAAATGATTGATAATGCAAAAGCACTTCAAGATGCGGGGGCAGATCTTGTTTTGCTAGAGTGCGTACCAAATGAACTGGGAAAATCGATAAAAGAGTCTTTGGAGGTACCTGTTATTGGTATTGGAGCAGGACCATTTGTTGATGGTCAAATTTTAGTTCTTTATGACATTCTTGATATTACTCAGGGGTCAACTCCAAAGTTTGTTAAGAACTTTATGATTGATCATGATTCTCCAATTAATGCCGTTAAAGCCTATGTCGATGCAGTTAAAACAGGTAAATATCCAGCTGCTGAGCATTGTTTTTCATAACGATCAATTGAATTCTGGATATCTCCTTGAATGTAATTCAAAATAATAAAGAACTTCAAAATCTTATAAGTAGCATGCGTAAAGAGAATGCTAAAATCGCTTTTGTTCCGACAATGGGTAATTTGCATAGAGGTCATCTTTCGCTGATAGAGTTAGCAAAAAAACATGCAAACTATGTCATCGTTTCCATATTTGTGAATCCTATACAATTTAATGATGATGATGATTTTAATAATTACCCAAGAACGGTTGAGAGTGATATAGATAAATTAAATTCGGCAGATGTGGATTTATTGTTTTTACCCTCACGACAAGATCTATTTCCTTTAGGTACAGAATTCGCAACCCAGATTCATATCCCTGAAATTAGTGACGATTTGTGCGGAAGAGTAAGGCCTGGACATTTTGAAGGGGTTGCATCAGTCGTTCTTAGGCTATTCAATATTGTAAAACCAGATATAGCAATTTTTGGACAAAAAGATTTTCAGCAAAAACTTTTAATTGAACGCATGATTTGTGACTTAGCCCTGAATATTAAAGTTATTACCGCGCCGATAATTAGAGAGGCGGATGGGCTTGCAATGAGCTCTCGAAATCAATTCTTATCTGCATCAAAAAGACATGAGGCTTGTAATCTCTATCGGGTCATTAAAGAGGTACAATATGATATACATAAAAATTATGATAAATTTTCATTACTTGAGAAAAACTTAAAAAAAGAGTTAACCAAGTATGGTTTTTCGGTTGATTATATTGCTATTAGATCTTCAATTAACTTAAATCTTCCTGAGAAAGAGTGTAAGAATTTGATTATTCTTGTAAGTGCCATAATTGATAATGTAAGACTAATTGATAATATACTAATTGATTGCAATTAATGTAATTGTTATTGATTAACTATGTTGATCTAGCGCCCAGTTTACGTGTTCTCTAATTAACTCTGATTCGGAATTCTTTCTTGAATTAAGGGCCTCAATAATTTTTTTATTAGTTTTTGCATTACCCATAGCAATCGCTACATTCCTAATCCATTGCTCGAATCCAATTCTTCTTATTGCACTTCCTTCGGTTTTCTTGAGCCAGATTTCTTCTGTCCATAAGAATGCATCGATTAAATCTAATGTATCTAAAGCATGCCTGGTATCGAAATCTTTTATTTCTGTCTTTGAAGCAAATTTATTCCATGGGCAGAATATTTGGCAATCATCGCACCCAAAGATCCGGTTCCCTATTAACCTCCTATATTCAATTGGTATGCTACCTTTTAGTTCGATGGTTAGGTATGAAATACAGCGCCTAGCATCCAAGATATAGGGTGCAATTATTGCTTTAGTTGGACATACGTCTATACATTTAAAGCAAGTACCACAATGATCTTTACTCGAGTTTGAGTTCGGTAGTTTGATGTTTGTATATATCTCTCCTAGGAAGAACCATGAGCCATTATCTTTATTTATGAGATTAGTATGTTTCCCAATCCAACCAAGCCCGGCTTTGCTTGCAAGTGGTTTTTCTAGGACAGGAGCACTATCTACAAATACTCGATAACCAAATTCTTTAACATGAATATCAATTTTATGAGCTAGTTTCTTTAATCTTTGTCTCAATACTTTATGATAATCTCGACCAAGAGTGTATCTTGAAATATACGCTTTTTTCTTGTGATCAAGTAGTAATTTAGCGGATTCATTATCTGTTGCCAGGTAATTCATACGCGCACTAATCACACTTAAGGTATTTGGTAATAAGAGATCGGGACGACTCCTTTTCAAACCATGCTTTTCCATGTAATGCATTTCTCCATGGAACTTCATATCGAGCCATTTTTTTAGTTTTTTCTCAGCATTCTTCAAATTTATATCACTAAAACCAATTTGTTGAAAACCAAGTTCAGCTCCCCACAGATTTATATTTCTTATGAGCTTGGGTTTATTTATTGTATTTATTTTATTCATAGGGCTTATTCACTCATTAATAACAGTATAATAATGATGTGATTTATAGTTCAGATTTGATTGTAGCAATAAAAATCTATTCTAGTTAAAGCATAAAAGAAATTATATTAGTGGAAAAATATTTAATTGTAATTCGATCAAACATATAAAATTGAGCTAATATTGGTTGATGAATGGGATTTCTTTCTTGAATATAAAATAATTAGATATAAGTATCTTGGATAAACTATGAATTTGAAAATAGATCTTCCCAATGAGAAAGCAACAAAATCACTAGGGTTAAAAATAGCACAATCACTTCCATCAGTAATCTCAGATATGACAGTGGTATTGAAGGGTGAAATGGGTGCTGGTAAATCAACAATTGTTCGTTCTGTATTGAGAGGTATGGGTTACAGAAATATTGTTCCTAGTCCAACCTATACTATAGTTGAGCCTTATGAAGTTCAATCAGGAAAAATTTACCATATTGATTTATATAGAATTAGTAACCCAGATGAACTTGAATTTTTAGGATGGAGCGACCTTAATGATGGTTTGAAATTTATTGAGTGGCCTGAGAGAGTGCCTCTATTATTTGAGCAAGCCGATCTGATTCTCAGTTTGGAGTATATATCATCAGGGCGTACTTTAGAATTTAATTCAAGGACCAAAAAAGGTGATGATATAGTGCAAAAAGTTTATATATCTGGGTAGAATAAGCATGCAATTTAATCAATAAAATACCATTAATGCTTATAAAAAGAATAATTCTGTTTAGTATCCTGTGCTCCTTGGCATCGCTAACTTGGTCTGCCGCTACCCTTAAAAACATTCGAATGGCAGTTCAAGATAAGCAGGTGAGATTGGTTTTAGATCTAGACACAAATATAAATACGCGCGTATTTTCGCTTGATAATCCAAATCGACTGGTTATAGATTTAGAAAATACAAAATTATTAAATTCTTATCGACATACCCTATCAACTAATAAATTTATTGATAAGATTCGTTTAGGTGGGGAGAGCAATAAAAACTTAAGAGTTGTCGTCGATCTCACTCGAAAAGCAGAGTTTAAATATTTCATAATTCCTGGCTCACGAACTCAGAATACTAGAATGGTGTTAGATATAGATTTCAATCAAAGCTTTTCACAACCACCTGTCAACAAGTTAAGTACAGTCCCACTCCGTGACATCAAAATTGTTATAGACCCTGGGCATGGTGGTAAAGATCCTGGAGCCATAGGGCCCAATGGTACTTGGGAAAGCTTAGTTGTTTTGGCGGTAAGCCGTCAATTAGCAAATCAAATTAATAAGACATCAGATATGAGGGCTTTTCTTACTCGAAGTGATGATAGTTTTGTTGCCTTAAGGGATCGTATGGAAATAGCAAGGGAGCAAAAAGCTGACTTATTTGTCTCTATACATGCTGATGCATTAGATAATAATACACGTGTGAAGGGAGCGTCTATTTATATTTTATCCAATAAAGGTGCTAATGATGAAGCCTCAAAGCGCCTAGCAAAAAGAGAAAATGAGAACCTAGGAGACATATCTTTATCAAATAAAAATGACTCACTTGCATCTGTTCTAATGGATTTATCCCAAGGAGTATCTATTGAAACAAGTAAAGAGGTAGGTGAATCCATTCTCAAAGAATTAGCTAGAGTTGGAACTGTTCGAAAGAAAAAGGTACAGCAAGGTAGTTTTTTAGTATTAAAATCACCTGATGTACCCTCTTTACTTATTGAGACAACTTATATCTCAAACCCCAATGAAGAAAAGAAATTAAAGGATAAAAAATTCCAAACTAGGCTAGCTAAAGCTATTTTACAGGGAATTCGTAATTATTTCTTAGTTAACCCGCCTGAAGGAACAAAACTTGCAAATAATCTCAAAAATGGAGCTAGTATATTAGATTACACTGTCCAGCGAGGTGATACGCTCAGTGAAATAGCGGAAACATATAATGTGAAAATTACATTATTGCGAAGTTATAATAATATTAGTGGGAGCACAATTAAGGTTGGTCAGGCTCTTCGAATTCCATTATATAGGTAACATAAAATCTACAAGATATTTATATGGACCTTAAAAAGATAAAAGATCTAACAGTTATATGTCTGCTGGGACCAACTGCATCTGGAAAAACAGAATTAGCAATTGAATTATCAGAACAGTTTCCCATTGATATCGTCAATGTTGACTCAGCTCAAGTATATCGTGA
>CABXJW010000013.1 GCA_902512585.1 uncultured Woeseiaceae bacterium
CTTCATTATGGGTTGAATGACTCTTACTTCAATACTGTGCACAAAAAAACAAATATCAAATTTGGTGGTGGTCTTGATGATGTTTTCTTGAATACTAAAACAGACCAAATTCATATTATTGATTATAAAAGCCAGGCCCAAGGTACAAGAAGTCCAGATAAATACGAAGTAAAGCCCTCTTCTCTCAATGACCCATGGAAGATCGGATATAAGAGACAAATGGACATGTATGTTTGGGTGGCCCGCCAAAAAGGGTTAAATGTATCAAACACAGGCTATTTTGTTTATGTTGATGCTCAACATAAGCATATTGAGGGTATGCTTATTGATTCTGATCCATCTATCGCTTGGATGAAATTTAATGCATCAATTATTCCTTATGAGGCTGATCCTAGTTGGGTTGAACCCACATTAGTCGAAATAAAGAATTTTCTAATGAATCAAGCCTCTATTCCAAACCATACACCCAAGGGTGATAATTTTACGGGTTGTGATATTGGGCGTTATGCCAATGAAATGATGGATGCACTTAAATTAGATAATAAAAATTAAACAAATTACATTACACAGGCAATACCATTAAAAGTAACTCTAGCTTGAAAAAATCATGACTCAAGGATCAGTAAGCAGTTTCATGAACCTTTTTAATAATAAATTTGCTCTTTGTTAACTGTAAATTCAATTTTAATGTATATTCGGGTATTAATATTTAAACGAGAATTACGATGGTAGGAATAGTTGATGAAGCCCTAAAACCGGGCAATGAAGATGCATTAAAGATATCTTCATATCGGGAATCGTTGGTTGATTTTATAAAAAGAACTGATACGCCAATGACAATCGGGGTTCAAGGAGAATGGGGTAGTGGAAAAACATCTCTCTTGAATCAAATATGGAATCAACTAGAAGATTTTAATAGAAATGATAATTCTATACCTGATTTCAAACAAATCTGGATTAATTCCTGGGAACACTCTTTATTGTGCTCACCTGAAGAGAGTCTACTTAAAATAATTAACGAGATTATTCAAGATTTATTAATAACAGATACTGACAAAAATAGAGCTGAAAAAATATCATCTGGTGTACAAAATATAATGAAGGGTGCCCTCAGAATTGGCGGCTCTGTTGCTTTTGGTGCTGCTGGTACTGATGCGGTAGATAATATCTTTCAGGAAAGCTCGAATTCAATTAAAGAGTTGAGAGCTCAGTTATCACTCCTAGTTGAGGAAATCAAAACATTAAAAACAAATCCTTTTGGGAAAGTTATAATCTATGTTGATGACTTGGATAGGATTGAACCACGAGATGCAGTTAGGATTCTTGAATTACTAAAGAATATTTTTAATATAAAAGATTGTGTTTTTGTTTTGGCCATTGACTATCAGGTTGTTGTCAAAGGGCTTAAAGATAAATTTGGAGAACAAACACAAGAAAATGAATGGGAGTTTAGAGCCTTCTTTGACAAGATTATTCAGTTGCCTTTTACTATGCCAATGGGCAATTATGATATTGCAAACTATGTTATTGATTTACTATCTAAAATTGATTTTTATTCAAATGAAAAAGAAGAATTAGACAACGATCTCATTAAAAATTTTGTTGAATTATCTATTGGAGGAAACCCAAGATCAATAAAACGCTTGATTAATTCTCTCGCACTAATAAAAATTTTTAATGACAAGCAAGCAGAAGAGGGTGCGAGTGCTGTATTAAAAGATAAAGACACCGCAATGATTATGTTTGCAATGGTCTGCTTACAAATTGCTCATCCTGAAATATATGAAATGCTAGCAACTGAGCCTAACTTTACATTATGGGATGACGAACTAGCCTATAAGATTACTCAAAAAAAGGAGGAGCAAGACTCTTCTTGGGGAAAAAACTTTGAGCAAGCAAAAGGCTTGGATGATTTTGATACTTCATGGGAGCAATGTTTGTTTAGAGTTTGTTATTCGAACCCTAGATACAGAGCTAAAGCTTCGCATATATCGCAATTTTTAACTGTCCTAGAAAATGAATTTGATAAGGAAAAGCTTTCAGAGCTAATATTAACTGGATTAGGACAAACTGCTGTAACTAGTATTACCACGAAAGAGAATCCAAATATTAGGCCGCCAAAAGGTTCATTCAAAAGACATTTCAATTCTGGTTATGATGATTGGTTAGTTAGGCTCAAAGAAGATTACAAAAACCCATTAAATTTTCCATCTCCCGAATCAGAAGAAGTTGTGCAAAATTGGATTAATATTTTAAAAGGTGAGCCTTTTAATGCGGTTGATTCCATGTCTGAAGAAGAGTCTGATTATGTTATAAAGTATGCAGGCGCTATATCAGTTAACTATAAAAAGAAAAAAATTGGTCAAATTGGGATCGAAAGAAAAAAAGATGGTGAAAAGGTTAGAATTACTGCAACTAAGCACCCTAAACACGATAACTTACCTTTAATATTTACTCAATCTAATATTGAGTTTACGCATCTTAGGAAACTATATGATCTTGATGAAAAAACTAGAGAGTGTAAGGGAGCGTATGGTTTTATAGGTTTTATGCATACTTATATTGATGCAAAAAAACACTCTCTTCCAGACAAAATAATAAAGTTTTTAATAGAAGAATCTAGTGACGCAAAAACAAATTTTAATTCTGAACTCATTAGTGAAAAAAAGATTGAACAATATGTTGAGGCGTTTAAAAATAAAAGAGAGGATTCTGATGAATTCAAGCAGGCAGCACAGTTTTTAACTACTTACTTTGAGTCAGAAAATAACAAAAAAATAGATATGTAAATCTAAAACTATAAAAATATTCAATTATGCTAGAACAAGACTACCATCATTCTTTCTACGGTAAAAATAATTAAGATATTTGGATGGACATTTAATTTTTAAAAGCGAATTATAGTCTTGTGTATCTGGGATTACTAAATGACGATCATAAGCTTTGACGTACAACTTTAAACTATTGATTACCTGAATTTTTAGTGAGTATGGAAGAGCATCAATCTCCTCAAAAAATCTATTACTACCAGCATGTGAAAAATTTGCTGGTACATTTGGTGTCACATGAAAGCCCGGAGCTAGTATGTTTTTTTCGTCATCACTGTCGTAAATATCTTTTAATGCTCTAATATATTTTTTTTCTGTAAAAGCATCTTCAAAAAAATATTTAGCTACATCTTTGGTTAATTGACAGTAATAAGGCCATCTATGAAAGGTATAACCCTCTTGTTCAAACCACTTTTTTCTTTCATTATCCTTTTGAATTTTCTGTACATCTCCATAATGTAACGGCCCTTCAAACTCAAATATTAACTTTTTATCATCTGAGTGGACATCAGGCTCATAGCGTCTTCTTCCATTGTTTTTATCGTATTTGTACCATTTCTTTGATCCCCACTTATTTTCAGGATAAAATATTTTGCATAATAAAAGCAGTTTATCCTCTAACATTTCTGATTTTTCAATTGGTTTGAGTTTTTTCATTTTTGATCTTTTTTTGTAAAATTAACTAGCTCTCTCTTAGCGCTCTTCGCAATATTTTACCAACATTAGTTTTCGGGAGATCATCGCGAAATTCAATTTCCTTTGGCATCTTATAGGCAGTTAGATTTTTTTTGCAATGAGCATATATTTCATCTTTAGTCACTTTAGGGTCCTTTTTCACGACAAACAACTTAACCACTTCGCCCGATTGCTGATTATCTATACCAATAGCTGCAGCCTCTAATACTCCTTCTAATTCCACAACAACTCCTTCGATTTCATTGGGGTAAACATTAAAACCAGACACCAAAATCATGTCTTTCTTGCGATCCTCTATATAAATGTAACCCTGTTCATCCATTCGCCCGATATCACCAGTTTTAAACCAGTTATCGGGTAGCATTACTTTTGCTGTTTCATCAGGTTGCTCCCAATAACCCACCATCACTTGTGGACCTCGAATGCAAATCTCACCGAGCTCACCAATAGCTATATTTTCTCCTTGATCATCTCGAATTGAAACTTCTGTAGAAGATATAGGTAAGCCAATAGAGCCATTAAATTCGGTAATATCTATTGGGTTAACAACAGCTGCAGGTGAAGTTTCAGTTAATCCATAAGCTTGAAGGATGGGTTGACCAGTAATTTTTTCCCAATCTTTTGATACGGCTTTTTGAATAGCCATGCCGCCACCGATAGTAAAGCGGAGTGCTGTAAAATCAACCTCATCAAAACCAGGTGTATTAAGTAATGAAGCATAAAGTGTATTTACGCCAGTAATATAGACAAATTTATGCTTTTTGAGCTCTTTAACAAATGCCGGGAAATCTCTTGGGTTGGTTATCAATACATTCTCACCACCATCTAACATCATTGCCAAACAATTACTCTGTAGGGAAAAAATGTGATAGAGAGGCAATGCTGTTATAGCAATAATTACCTCTACATCATCAAACAAATTTCCTTGCCACGCTTTTGATTGGTGTAAATTATAAACCATATTTTTATGACTGATCATGGCACCTTTGGAAAGTCCAGTGGTACCACCGGTATATTGCAGAAAGGCTAAATCATCACCATTTAAATCAACTGGATCAAGTGAGTGATCAGTAGTATTTTCTAGAGTAGTTTGAAAATTAATTATGGAATTGAGTGTGTATTTTGGGATGGCTTTTTTGATGTATTTAAGAACAAAGTTAATTAAATGATTTTTTGGAAAGCCTAGTAAATCACCTACCTTGGTTAAGATTACCTGGTTGATGGCGGTATCATCAATTATCTCTGCCAGTACATGGGCAAAATTATCCAGAATGATAATACTTTCTGCCCCTGAATCGCTCAATTGATGCTTCAATTCACGCGGAGTATAGAGAGGATTAACATTTACAACAACTAATCCAGCACGCAATATTCCACAAAGAGCAACGGGATATTGCATGATATTTGGCAGCATTATCGCTACACGATCGCCTTTTTTTAGATTTAAGTCCTGTTGTAAATAGCAAGCAAAATTATATGACATTTCATCGAGCTGTTTAAACGTCAGAGTTGCTCCCATATTTGAATATGCAATACGTTCTGAATATTTAACTAGGGATGATTCGATCAGATCTTTTAATGAGTTAAATGGTGGCGGAGTGATATTTTCTGGGATACCTTTTGGATAAGATGACAGCCAAAGTTTTTCCATTTATAAACTCCTGTTGTTAAAGATTATTGCTACTGAATTAAAGGTAATAGAGTATCCCATATGTTATTCAAAAGTACAGGCTGAGCCATTTCATTTGGATGAATACCATCATCTTGCATCAGCTTGTTATTAAGAGCTACATTTTCCATAAAAAAATCAATTAACTGAATGTTATTTTCTAGCGCAAGATCTTGATAGATTTTTTCAAAGTCTCGCGTATATCTGGGACCATAATTTGGTGGAATTTTTATACCTAGGAGCAATACAGAGGAATCCTTAACAATACTTGTCTTGATTATTTTGGACAAATTATCTTTAATTCGCTGTGGAGGAAAACCTCGGAGACCGTCATTACCTCCCAGTTCAAGTATGATTAGTTTAGGAGAATATTTATTGAGTGCACTATCAATTCTTGTGAGGCCACCTTCAGTTGTCTCACCACTGATACTGGCATTAACAACTTGATAGTTGAGATTCTTGCTTGCAAGGCGCGTCTCAAGTAATGTGGGCCACGCTTGGTCTATGTCAATACCATAGCCCGCACTCAAACTATCACCAAAAATTAAAATAGTTGGAATTTGAGCTTTACCGATAATTGGGTTTAATAATAAAAAAATGTAAAAAAAGAGTTTTTTCATGTCAAATATTGCACCAAATAAAAAAAATGTTTTAGTAATTGAAAACGTAAGTAAAGTAGTAACGAGTCCAGAAGGCCCTCTTACTATTTTATCGAATATAAATTTTATTGTAACCCAAGGAGAGTCAGTCGCAATAGTTGGTGCATCCGGTGCTGGAAAATCAACCTTACTTGGTTTAATGGCTGGTCTGGATATAGCCTCTTCTGGGCATATCTTTCTCAATGATCAAGATTTAACTGAAATGGATGAAGACCAAAGAGCCGAGGTTCGAGCAAAAAACGTAGGGTTTGTTTTTCAGTCTTTCCATTTAATCCCCTCCTTGAATGCTTTGGAAAATGTCATGCTTCCATTGGAGTTAAATAATAAAAAATCGGCAAAGAGGTATGCTCAGAACATTCTTAATCAACTAGGCTTAAAAGCCAGAGTTCAGCATTATCCTCATCAATTATCTGGCGGTGAAAAACAAAGAGTGGCTATAGCTAGAGCATTTGCTGCCGAACCGACTATATTATTCGCAGATGAGCCGACAGGAAATCTGGATACAAGAACGGGTGAAAATATAATGAACACCATGTTTGAATTAAATCGAAATAAACAAACAACATTAATTTTAGTGACGCATGATGCCAAACTCGCATCTAAATGTAATAGAGAGATTGTCCTAGATGCTGGCTCTCTAATTAAAGACAGTAATACATAAAAAATGAATGCTATTAAGTTTGCAGCACGTGCATTTATACGCCAATTGAAATCGGGTGAAGTTTTAGTTTTGATTGCCGCTATCTCATTGGCGGTTGGTGCGCTGACTGCGGTTGGTTTTTTAACAGATAGAATTAGTATCTCAATTGAAAGACAAGCCAATGAGCTATTGGCAGCTGATTTGCGAATTCGGTCTGCTGAAGCTATCCCTGAGGATTGGATAAAAACTGCTTCAGATATGGATCTTGATAGCGCATTGACGCAAACTTTTCCTACAGTTGTATATGCTCAAGATAACACTGCCCTGGCAACTATCAAGGCAGTCAGTACACAATATCCACTGCGAGGAAATGTAAGAATTTCAGAAAAGCAATATGGAGATGAATATATTGCTAACTCAATACCAGATATAAATAGTGTTTGGGTTGATGGTGCACTTCTCAGTAGATTGCAAGTGAAAGTTGGTGATTCTATTTCGATTGGAAATGCCGATTTTAAAATAGGTGCCGTTTTAAGATATCGCCCTGATCAAGCTATTGGCTTCGCATCACTTGCTCCATCAATATTAATGAATATTTCAGCAATAGTATCAACAGATTTGATTAATGAAGGAAGTCGAGTCAATTACTCATTACTTGTGGCAGGAGAAGAGCCAAGTATTGAGAAATACACCAAAGACTTAGAGGGCATGCTAACAGATTCAGCTCGTATTAGTGATCGAACAGACAGTAATGAAAGAACTAATCAGGCGATCAATAGAGCTCAACAGTTTTTATCTATGACCGCCATAATAAGTATTTTATTAAGTGCCATAGCAATTGCAATGTCAGCTAGGCGCTTCATGAGACGTCGTATGGATTCAGTGGCTTTAATGAAGAGCTTAGGAGCAAAAAAACAATTTGTTGTATATGTGATGACACTGCAATTAACAATGATAGGCTTAGTCGGAGTTTTCTTGGGTTGTTTAATGGGTTTTGTAGTTGAAAATTCAATCAGCAGTATGCTGGCCAGCCTTTTCGCTGGTGATCTTCCAGAGCCTAGTTTAAGACCATTAAAGATTGGATTTTTGGCCGCTTTCATTCTATTACCGGGTTTCGCGTTACCATCATTGATGCAATTAAGTGCAACTTCTCCTCTAAGAGTGCTTAGAAAAGACAGTTTACCCATACCTCCTTCGCAATTTATTGTAGCCGTTACTGCTATTAGTGCTATTGGACTGTTGCTGTATTACTTAATTGGTGATGCATACCTTTTATCAATTATTCTGATTGGTGCAATTGTTATCTCCGGAGCATTATATCTCGTTGGTCGTCTTTTGATTGTCTTGCTGAGTCAGTTGCGAGGAAACCTAGGCGTTTCTTGGCGCTATGGATTGGCTAATATAGCCAGACGTGGGCGAGAAAGCGCAATTCAAATTGTAGCGTTTGGTCTGGGTTTAACAGTATTACTGCTGCTATCGTTTATTCGAAATGATTTGCTTATTGGTTGGCAAGAAACATTAAATGAAAATACGCCTAATTATTTTTTGATTAATATCCAACCAAAAGAAAGAGCAGGTGTTACAAACATCTTTGATGAATTTGATATAGCCAAGCCAGATTTTGTACCTTTAGTTAGAGCTCGAATGTCTCTAATTAATAACGAAGATGTAAAATCACGGAGTTATCCAGAAGAAAGAGGACAGTGGATGGCTAATCGTGAAGCCAATCTTACTTGGTCAAACACTATCAATGCCAGTAACAAAATTGTCGAAGGAGAATGGTGGCCTGAGAATTATTCTGGTACTCCTTTGGTATCAGTTGAAGAGAGCGCGGCCATTGATATGGGTGTAACCATCGGTGATACGTTAACTTTTTTTGTGGCAGGTGAAAACGTTCAAGCAACCATAGCAAACATTAGGCAAGTTGATTGGAATTCATTTCAACCTAATTTTTTCATGGTTTTTTCTAGCAATGCTTTAGAGTCATCACCAATGACATTTATTACAAGCTTACGTCTAAATAATGATCAGAGTGACGTTTTCAATAAATTATTAGTGAGTTATCCGACCATATCAGTTGTTGATTTAGAGCCTATTGTCCAACAAATACAACAAATCATAGACAAAGTAAGTTTAGCCATACAAATAGTATTTATTTTCACTATGGCAGCTGGAGTAACTGTATTATTCTCAGCAGTTCATTCGACTATTGATGAGCGGCGTTTTGAAAGTGCTTTGTTGCGAGCACTGGGGATGAAAAAAAGCATGGTGTTGTTGAGTTTGTTATCAGAGTTCTCCGCTATAGGTTTGGCCGCTGGTTTATTAGCCGCTATAGGTTCATCGATACTTGCATGGCAAATTACAGACCGTTTATTTGATTTGCAATATGCATTCAACCTATTTCTCTGGCTCCAAGGTTTGTTTGGTGGTTGGGTGTTAGTTTGTTTTAGTGGTTATTTAGCAACTAGAGTGGCTATTAAATCTTCACCAATTGGTGTGTTGCGGAATAATTAAGTAATTGCATTGAGTTTTTTTCCAGCCTGAAAAGCACAAATTGTTTTTGCCAGTTGATCAATAGCATTTTGTCTTGCTTTTGAAGTTGCCCAAGCGATGTGAGGCGTAAGAATCAGATTATTATCTTGATAATCAAGTAAGCAGTTGCCGTCAACAGGTGGTTCCTGTGGAAGAACATCAATGGCTGCTCCAGCTATTTTCTTTAATACTAGAGCCTCTAGTAGAGCTTGCGAGTCAACCAAAGCGCCTCTAGCGGTATTAATTAATATAGCGTTATTTCTCATCAGACTTAATTCATTCTCGCTAATCATATTTCTAGTTTCATTAGTCAATGGACAGTGCAGAGAAATAACATCCGCTTCTTTGAATAATTTATTTAAAGGAGTTATTTCATCACCTTTTTTAAGAGTTGATTTTGAGCGAGTATTGATAAGTATCTTCATGCCAAAGGATTTAGCCATTAAGGCAACATTTTTTCCTAATTCGCCATAACCAATAATGCCAATGGTCATTGTCGAAAGCTCCCTTATTGGATGATTAATTAAACAAAAATCATCAGCTTTCTGCCAATCTCCATTTTTGACTGATTGTTGGTAATGATTGATGTTATGGGAAAGATTCAGAACAGAGCTGAAAACATGCTCTACTACAGATTGCGTGCAGTATGAGCGAATATTGCATACTCTAATATTTCTTTTCCTTGTGTAATCTAAATCAATATTGTCGGCACCGGTCGCTGTCAATCCAATGAATTTTAGATTTCTAGCTCTGGACAAATTAGCTGCATTTAATTCAACTTTGTTAGTCAATATATACTCAGCACTTGCAATTCGATCTGGTACCTCTGATCGTGACGTAGCATCATATAATTTTAATTCAGGCAAGCATTTCATCAATGGACTCATGTTCAAATCTTGGGGTCCAATAGTGTTATAATCTAAAAAAACGGCCTTCATAGAAATCCAATGTGTTAAAAAGACTGATTCTATCCTTAAAAGATTAATTATAGTGAAAAAAAATTTTTGGCAAGAAAAAACATTAAGTCAAATGAACACGAACGAGTGGGAATCATTATGTGATGGATGTGGTTTGTGTTGTTTGGAAAAAATCGAGACAGATACTGGGGAAGTATTTTATACAGATGTTGCTTGTAGATTGCTTAATACCAAAACGTGTCGATGTAATGATTATAAGAATCGCGTGAAAAAAGTTAAGAATTGCTTTGAATTGAGCGCTAAGAATATCGATATGTTCGATTGGTTGCCAGCTACATGCGCGTATAAATTAGTCCATAAAAAACTGAATTTACCCCAATGGCATCCACTTGTCTCGGGTGATAAAAACACGGTACATACGGCAGGTATCTCTGTAAAAAATAGAGAAATTTCCAATCATTCAAAGGATCAATGGTCAGTGCTTCAGCGCATGACAGACTAACTTAGCCAGTATTTTGCAGACCTTGAGCTATGCCATTGACGCTGGTTACCAGAGCTTCAAATAAAGCTTCATCCTCACATCCAGATGCTCTCCATCTTTTTAATAAATCAACTTGTATTAAGCTCATCGGGTCGACATAGGGATTCCTAAGTACAATGGCTCGTTGAAGCGTAGGATCGTTATCTAAGATATTATTATTATCAGAATATCTAAGAACAGAGTTATAGGTCAGATGGAACTCTTCTTCTATGATTTTTGAAAATCGAGGATGCCATTTTTTAGACAACATTGAATAATGATTTGCAATGTTTAGATCTACTTTTGCCAATACCATCTCAACATCTGAGAGAAGAGCTTTCATAAAATACCAATTTTGAAACATGTTTTTAATGACTGCTTCATCGAAGTGTTTCTTGGCCGCCTCAATGCCAGTTCCAAAACCATACCAGCCAGTAATTATGTAACGATTTTGTGTCCAAGAAAAGACCCAGGGAATCGCTCGCAAATTATCGAAATTATTGATGTTTGAGCGAGATGAGGGGCGAGAACCAATTCGCATTTTTTCGATTAAATCAATTGGTGTTGCCTCTCTAAAATATTCATAAAACTCAGGAGTATCATGGACAAGTTGCTGATATTTTTTTTGACTGTGATCGGCAATTATTTGCATGATGGATTGCCACTCTAGAATTTCTTGTTTTTGATGATCAGGTACCGCGGTCGCGAACAAAACGGAGGCAGAAGCTTGTTCTAAAGTGCGTAATGCAATACCTCGAAGTCCGTATTTTTCATTTATAATTTCACCTTGTTCAGTTACTCTGAGATAGCCATTAATTGTCCCAGGCGGTGATCCAAGAACGGCGGTATGAGTTTTGCCTCCCCCTCTACTGATAGTTCCACCTCTTCCATGAAATAGAAATAATTTAATGTCGTGTTGTGCTGCTGTTTTCGCTAATGCAATTTGTGATTTTTGAAGCGCCCATCTTGCAGATGCTATTCCTGAATCTTTGTTACTGTCAGAGTAGCCTATCATCACAGATTGTTTATTTTTTCTGAGTTGCAAATGCTGACTATAGTGATCATGCTGCATCAGCGCCTGAATAATTGCTGGCCCATTTTCAAGATCATTTACGGTTTCTAACAAGGGCGCAATATCTAACATGATATTACCATCTCTATTTTGAAGATTACCCCAGCTAGCAAGAAGTAAGATGGATAAAATATCATCTATATTCTGCGTCATACTGACAATAAAAAGACCAATAGATTCTCTGCCATATTTACGCTTACAAAAGGCTATGGTTTGGAAAACGGCAAGTGTTTTTTTCGTTAGTGTACTCTGCTGATTTAATGGTGGTTCTTGATTGACTAATGCATCTGTTATTCTTTGAGTTCGCTGTTTTGGGCTTAAATTTAGCCACTCAGTTTCGCCCAAGCATTCACCAATTACTTCCCTGTGAACCATTGCGTTTTGTCTTACATCTAGAGTAAGTAAATGAAATTTGAAAGTTGAAATTCTACGTAATAATCGTTGCACTGCAAAGAGCCCAGCATTATGACCTTTATTATTATTCAAACTCTTGGCAATAAGATTAATATCAGCTTTAAATTGTGAAGCCTTAGCATAAGGAAAAGCTTCATCATCATGAGTAGCTTGAAGCCTCTCTTGAATGAGCCTTAATAATACTCTGTATGGCATCTCTCTGTGACGGGGTGGAATGGAATGAAAAGCTTTTGGAAAACTTTCTTTGTATTCATTAATTTTTTCCAGAATGTCTGCATCGACTCTGACTCTTGTTGAAGATTGGCTTAGTTTTCTAGACAGTGATCCACATTCATTAAAATAAAGATTTAGAATGAGGGCTCGTTGTCTGGCCATTGTTTCTCTAATGGTCTTGGCATTCACATTGGGGTTCCCATCCATATCCCCACCTACCCAACTAGCAAAACTGAGAATATTAGAGATATTTATCTCTTTCGCCGCCTCTCCATAGACTCGTAAAATAGAATTTTGAAGATCTTCATATAATGGTGGGAGAACTCGATATAAAACATCAGTAATAAAAAATAGAATATGCTCTAATTCGTCAGCCACAGTCATTTGATCCAATGGATGTTCCTGAGTTTGCCATGATGTAGAAACTTCAAGTTTGATATTTTCAATACAAACCATCTTCTCCTGTGCTGTCATGGTGGGATTAAGCATATCTATTAATTGACGTACGATGCGCTGCTCTTTTTGGAGGATAGTTCGTCTCGTGGGTTCAGTGGGGTGTGCAGTAAAAACTGGTTGTATGAGAATTGAATTCAAAACAGATTCTAATTCGTTTAGATGCAGTCCTTGAGACTTTAATTTGATCAGGATTTCTTCCATTCCACCTGGCTGATGCTGTTCAGGATCCTGCAGGTAAGTACGTCTTCTCCGAATTCGATGCACTTTTTCTGCAGTATTGGCCATTTGAAAATAGGTCGAAAATGAACGAATGATTTCCATGGCGAAGGTTGGTTCAAGATTTTTTACCAACTCATTTAAAGAATTTTTTTCTGTGATTAAAAGCTCTCTTCCTGAAATTGCAGTTTTTCTGGCATTTTCAACAAAATCATATAATTCTTGGCCACCTTGCTCTTTAATCAGATCCCCAATTAGGCAACCTAGCATATGCACATCATCACGCAAAGCTTGGTCTTTTTTAGAGAACTGTATGTCTTTTCTTCGCAAAGTTTTAACTCAAGCTTTTTTTTATTTAGTCGCGAAAATTTTCATATTGTAATGGTAATTCAACATCGAGATCTTTGAATAACTGTATAGCAGTCTGTAAATTATCTCTTTTCTTGCCTGATACACGAAGTTGATCGCCTTGAATGGCTACCTGCACTTTAAGCTTACTGTTTTTAATATGTTTTACTAATTTTCTCGCTAAATCGCTATCAATACCTTTTCTTAAAATGATTTTTTGACGTGCTTCATTGATGCTCATATCTGGATCTTCAGCTTTAAGACAACCAATATTCACACCTCTTTTGGCTAGTTTCTGTTTAAGGATATCCAGCATTTGCTGCAATTGAAATTCAGACTCTGAGGTTAAATTGACAGAGTTATCATCCAGTAAGAACTGTGAATTTGTTCCCTTAAAATCAAAGCGGGTGGTTATTTCACGATTACTTTGATCAACAGCATTTGTTACTTCGTGATAATTAAAATCACTGACCACATCAAATGAAGGCATATAAATAACTCAATATTTTAGAATAATCACGAGACCATACCAAAAACTTAATATAGTTCACAATGTTTATAAGCTGAAATTATATTTTTTAAAGTTCATTGGTGATAATACAATATTTGAAATAGATCAGAATATATATGACCATAGAGTGTTGGAGAGTCCATTTAAAGGAGTTATGTTGGAAATAATAAGTCCAGATTATCATGGCATTGCAGTCCTGTTACTGACAGGAATTGCGTTAATTTTATTTACTCGTGATAAAATACCACTAGAAACAACCAGCCTAGTGGTATTGGTATTGCTAGCAGCCGGATTTCAAATCTTTCCTTATGAAGTAAATGGCCAAGTATTCGGTCCGGTTGAGTTTTTTTCAGGGTTTGGTAATGAGGCCTTGATTACAATTTGTGCGCTTATGATAATTGGTCAGGCAATTGAAAAAACGGGCGCGTTACAGCCACTTGCTGGGTTTCTAAGTGGTGCATGGCTTTCATATCCATTAGTAGCGTCTCTCTTAACTTTGATCGCTGCGGGTGTGTTGAGTGCATTTATGAACAATACACCGATTGTTGTATTGCTAATGCCGATATTGGTAGGTGTTTCTTTGCGGGCAAAATTTCCCGTGTCAAACGTTATGATGCCGATGGGTTTGGCAACAATTATTGGGGGTATGTCAACGACAATTGGGACATCTACGAATCTACTGGTTGTCGGTATTGCCCGAGATGTCGGTTATCGTGATTTTTCAATATTTGATTTTATGTTACCAGCCGTAATTGTGGGTAGTGTCGGAATTTTATTTTTGTGGTTAATAGCGCCAAAATTATTGCCTGAGCGAGAGCCACCCATGTCAGATACATCACCTCGAATATTTAATAGTCAATTACTTATCAATGAAGAAGGATTCGCAGCTGGACAACAACTTTCTGAAATATTAGCTAAAACTAATGGCGAGATTCGAATCGAAAAAATACAGCGGAGTGAATCTTTATTTTTATCACCTTTTCCTTCTGTAGTTTTGATGCCTGGTGACCGTTTATTTGTCAAAGATTCTTCAGAAAACTTAAAACATTTTGAAGAAATATTAGGAGCAACATTATACAGTCTCTCTGATCCTGATCATCCGGTTGATGCGGACACACCATTAAATGAGGAAGGTCAGCAACTTGCTGAAGTTGTCGTTACTAGGGGGTCTCCACTTCATCTTCAGAGTTTGGAGGGTATAAGGTTTGGTGCTACTTATGGTTTGATGGCCTTAGCAATTCATCGAGCCAGAACAGCCAGCCCACAAGTGACAAGTGATTTAAGTACAATTCGTCTGAGAGCGGGTGATGTTTTATTGGTACAAGGATCAAAAGAAGCCATAGAATCATTAAAGGCTAGTGGTTCAATGTTGGTGCTCGATGGCGCGAAGGATTTACCACAAAAACATAAATCAAAACGAGCATTGACCGTGATGGGTGGCGTTATATTGGCTGCTGCTCTTGGCTTAATGCCTATTTCTGTTAGTGCAATTATTGGTGTTGGTTGTCTTTTATTACTTGGCTGTTTGACATGGCATGATGCGGGACAAGCATTATCAACCAGAGTTATTATGATTGTAGTGGCGAGTTTGGCGCTCGGAAAAGCACTGGTAGCGACTAATATGGCAAGTTATTTAGCTGGATCTTTTGTGACTTTATCACAGGGCCTTCCGGTACCGCTGATTCTAAGTCTATTTATGTTAATTATTTCAATTATGACCAATATCGTGTCCAATAATGCTGCTGCAGTTATTGGTACACCAATCGCAATCGCAATTGCCACTCAACTAAATGTAGATCCTGAACCTTTTGTATTGGCTGTTCTATTTGGCGCTAATATGAGTTATGCCACCCCATTTGGTTATCAAACAAATTTACTTATATTGAGTGCCGGAGGATATAAATTTTCTGATTTTCTGAGAGTTGGCATACCACTTACGTTAATTATGTGGTTGGGATTCTCAATGGTGTTACCAACTTTATACGGTTTGTGGACTTGACCTTTCTGAACGAGCAAGGGATACTCCAATAATAATGAAATTGAATAAGCAAAATACTTGGAATTGGTTATGGCATCCGCACAAGGAGTGGGGCTAGGCTGACGTTTAGTTAAATTTTTTAGAAAAAACCCATCTCCTTCATAATTTAGGAGATGGGTTTTTTTTTGCAACAAAAAAGAGAAGTTATGACAGAATCATCAATATTTGACATTATCGCAGACTTAGATACACCCGTGTCTGCTTTTATGAAGTTACGTGACTTGCAACCGAGATTCTTACTCGAGAGTGTTGAGGGTGGGGAGCGTTTAGCACGATATTCCTTCTTAGGCTTTGGTGCTGCATCAACAGTGCGCTTAGAACATAATGATTTATATCTCGATGAAAAAGTTATTGGCCAACCTAAATCTCAAATAGAATATTTACAAAGTTTGCGTGAGTTGCTGAGTGTGGCCCCGCAATTAACACCATCTATTGATGATTTGCCATTTTCAGGCGGTTTAGTTGGAGTATCCGGTTACGATATTATTAGGCTCTTTGAAGAATTGCCTACATTAACAAAGCCACAAGAAAATCTGCCCAGAGCAATCTTTGTTATGCCTACTTCAGTTTTAGTATTTGATCACCTAACCAGAAGGGCGGCCCTTTTACATGCCGGGTCAGAAACGGCAAGAAAGCAATTGAAGCAACAAGTAATTCAATGTTTGCGTGCCTCTTTACCTGTGGATGAAGAACCGTCTACATTTACTGAACCTGAAGCTCAAATGAGTGAAGTCGAGTTTCTAAGACGAGTGGAGCAGTGCAAAAAATGGATTGATTCGGGTGATATCTATCAAATAGTACTTTCTGTTGTTTTTAAGGGTCAATCGAACGTGGATTCTTTTGAAGTTTATCGAGCTTTAAGGTTATTAAATCCCTCGCCTTACATGTTTTATTTTGATTTTGGTGCCATAAGGGTGGCGGGATCTTCTCCAGAAGCTCTGGTGAAGCTTGATGGAACAAAAGCATCATTGAGACCCATTGCGGGTACTATGCCCAGGGGTGCAAATCGCGAGGAAGACTTACTTAATGAAAAAACATTATTAGCTGATCCTAAAGAATCAGCTGAACATGTCATGTTGGTTGATCTAGCAAGAAATGACTTGGGAAGAGTAGCAAAAAAGAATTCTATTGAAGTTAAGCCATTTCGCGAAATAGAACGCTACAGTCATGTAATGCATATTGTCAGCGGTGTGCGAGGTGAGCTGTCACCAGATAAGGATGCTTTAGACTTATTCGCGGCCAGTTTTCCTGCTGGCACTCTTGTGGGGGCACCTAAAATACGCGCCATGGAAATAATTGAAGAAATGGAGATTGAGGGGCGTGGTTTATATGGGGGTACAGCTGGTTACTTCGATATTAATGGTGAAATGGATCAAGCCATCACCATTCGTACTATTGTTTTTAATAATGATAAATATTGTTATCAGGCTGGTGCAGGGATAGTAAAAGATAGCCTGGCTAAAAACGAATATGCCGAGGTATTCGCCAAGAGCGCAATACTTAAAAAAGCATTAGAAATGGCAGGAGAGGGATTATGACAGGTAAGAAAATGCGAGTTTTATTAATCGATAATTACGACTCTTTTACTTACAATTTAGTTCAAGCTTTTCAAGCAGAAAATGTTGAAGTTGTGGTTTTTCGTAATGATAAGATAACTGTTACAGAGGCCCTAGAAATAAAACCCACTCACTTAGTAATCTCGCCTGGGCCAGGTAATCCGGACAGTGCTGGTAACTCAATTGCATTGATTGATACTTTTTCTGGCAAGGTTCCAATATTAGGAGTGTGTCTAGGGCATCAATGTATAGCGCAGTATTTTGGTGGTAATATTATTCGTTCAACTCAACTGATGCACGGAAAAGCATCAAATGTTAACCATGATAAAAAAACCATCTTTAGGGATATAGCGAATCCATTTTCTGCGGGAAGGTATCATTCGCTTACTGTGGAACCAAAAAGTATTCCAGATGTATTGGCCATTACAGCCACAACTGAAAATCAAGAAATTATGGCTATTAGGCATAAAGAGTTACCAATTGAGGGGGTTCAATTTCATCCAGAAAGTATTTTAACACCAGAGGGGTCAAAGATTATGCGCAACTTCATTGAGGGAATTAATCATGGGTGACCAATATACCATTGTGTTAAATAAGTTATTGGATGGGGCTTCTTTATCAGAAGGGGAAGCTTACGATTTGATGTTAGCTATGGCACGAGAAGAATTAACACCTAGTTTTTCAGGGGCAATTTTAGCTGGACTAAGAGCAAAAGGTGAAACAGCCGATGAGATTAGAGGTTTTGCTCGAGGGATGCGTGATCTTGCGATTCGCCCGATTATTCCTGCGGGTACCCCTACTTTGGATACGGTGGGAACTGGAGGTGATGGATCTGGCAGTTTAAATTTATCAACAGGCACTGGATTATTAGCAGCCGCTGCCGGGATAAGGGTCGTTAAACATGGTAACCGATCAATTTCAAGCAAGTCAGGAAGTGCTGATATGCTAGAGAGTATTGGAATGGTATTGCCCGTTTCAGAGAATAAAGCTATCAAAGCACTCAATAGTCTTGGGTTCACATTTTTATTTTCCCCTGCTTTTCATCCTGCAATGAAAGCAATTATGCCTGTTAGGAATGCTTTAGGCGTAAGAACAGTATTTAATATGTTAGGTCCTCTGAGTAATCCAGCGACTCCCCCTTATCAACTCATTGGTGCGTTCAGTAAAGCTGCAGCTAAGTTAATGGCAGACACGTTATCTGGACTGTCTATTGAGCGAGCTTTTGTAGTTCATGGGGCTCCAGCATGGGATGAAGCAACACCGATCGGAGAATTTATCTTGTATGATGTTATGCCAGGAAAAGTGATTGAGAGCATTAGGCAGCCCGAAGACTATGGTGTAAACAGGTGTACAGCAGATGAATTATCAGGACAAGATGCAGCCTATAATGCCAGAGCATTGGAGCTTGTTTTTAACGGTGAAGATAAAGGTGCACATCGCGATGCTCTGTTAATGGGTGTTTCATTAGTTCTGGAGTTAATGGGTAAAGTTGAACATCCTATGGATGGCATGCAAGCTGCAGCAACTATTATCGATAATGGTGCTGCATTGAATTATTTGAATAACTTTAAAGAGTATTTTGGTAAAAGTGAGTAATTTTCTACAAGAAATGGCGAAGCAAAGTATGGTGAGAGCAGAGGCTTTACCTTCAAACCGTGATGTTTATGATTTTGATAAACCAGTATTTGAATTAGAACTATCAAATTTCGATATCATTGCTGAATATAAGGCAAATTCTCCTGCTGAGGGTAAGCTGGTAGCGAACATAGAGATGGAAGAGCAAATACTGGCTTATGCACAAGGTGGTGCAGCAGCTATTTCAGTATTAACTGAGCCTACTCGTTTTGCAGGTCACATAAATGACTTACGAGCCGCCACCACTGCGGTAAAACACCTTTCTATACCCGTAATGCGGAAAGATTTTTTGGTTGACCCACGCCAGATAACTGAATCAAGAAATTGTGGGGCCAGCGGAGTATTATTAATTACAGCTCTTTTTGAACCAGCCGAATTGAGATATATGTTGGATTGCGCATTTGATCATTCATTGTTTGTGCTTCTGGAGTCTTTCAGTGATGAGGATCTCTCGCAATCAAAAGCACTATTAATGGAGGATCGATATCGTAATTATGCGAGTAAAAAAAAGTTGTTGTTTGGGGTCAATACTCGAGATTTAAGAACATTGAAAGTAAATTCAGAGCGTCTGGCTAAACTTTCCAAGGAATTACCAGATCATGTTCCATCAGTTGCTGAGAGTGGGATTAATGAAATTCAAGATATTGTTAATGCCAGAAAATATGGATATTCACTAGCATTAATAGGAACAGCATTGATGCGGAGTTCCACACCAGAAATTTTTTTGAAAGAATTATTGGTTGCTGGCAGAGGTAAGCCCTAGTGAGTCTATTTATTAAAATCTGTGGACTTACTGAACGGAATCATATTGATATCGCAATTAATGCTGGTGCAGACGCAATAGGCTTCGTCTTTGCTCGCTCTGTTCGTCAAATCTCAATAGAAAATGCTTTGCTTATATCTAAAGACTTACCTGAGCATGTCATGCGTGTTGCTGTTTTACTTCATCCAAATAAAGAGGATTGGAATAAAATCGCGCAACAATTTAAACCAGATGCTGTGCAAACAGATGCAGCTGATTTTGATTATTTAACGGTGCCTACTTCGATAGAAAAATGGCCAGTATATCGAGAGCATCAGTATGATATTTCACCACCAAAAAATAAAAAATTCATTTATGAAGGTCAGAAAAGTGGGCATGGTGAATGTGTTGATTGGAGAAAAGCTGCTACTTTTTCATCATTAGGAAAACTAATATTGGCTGGAGGATTAAGTCACGAGAATATTTCAGAAGCTATTGAGATAGTTCAACCATTTGGTGTGGATGTCTCCAGTGCTGTTGAATCAGAACCAGGAAAAAAAGACAGTGACAAAATAAAAGCATTTATTAGTAACGCAAAAAGATGCGGATAATTTAAAAGGAAAAACTAATGGAAGTAAATTTTAATGGGAATAAAAAAACGTTATATCAATCTGTATTAGCAGATGAATTCCCAGATGAAATGGGACGCTTTGGCCCTTTTGGTGGACGTTATATCCCAGAAACACTAGTGCCTGCGTTTACTGCACTTGAGGCAGGTGTTAAACAATATTTGAATGACCCTAAGTTTATCCAAGAATGGCAAGGCGAGCTCAATAATTGGGTTGGAAGGCCGACTGCATTAACATTTGCACCGCGCTTAAGTGCATCCTGGGGAGCGGAAGTATGGCTAAAACGTGAGGATCTAGCACATACGGGGGCGCACAAAATTAATAATGCAATAGGGCAAGCGTTATTAGCAAAGAAATTAGGTGCAAAGCAAGTTATTGCTGAAACTGGAGCTGGTCAGCATGGAGTTGCATCCGCGGCTGCGTGTGCAAGAGTTGGATTGCCTTGTCGAGTATTTATGGGTGCTGTGGATATTCAAAGACAAGCTCCAAATGTGGATCGTATGCGGCAACTTGGTGCAGAAGTTTGTGCTGTTGAATCGGGTGACAAGACACTACGCGCTGCGATTGATGAGGCCATGCGAGATTGGGTATCCGATCCAGGGGATATCTATTATATTATCGGCTCGGCTGTAGGCCCACATCCTTATCCATATTTAGTAAGAGAATTCCAATCGGTAATCGGACGTGAGGCGAGAAAACAAATGCTTGAACAAGCTAACGACCTTCCGGATGCGGTATTTGCTTGTGTTGGCGGCGGTTCAAACGCTATTGGATTATTTTATCCTTTAGTGAATGATGAAGGTATAAAATTGATTGGGGTTGAGGCTGGTGGACAAGGAAGCGGGCTCGGTAAAAATGCAGCGACCCTAGCTACAGGGGTGCCAGGAGTACTGCAGGGTGCATACACAATGGTGTTACAAGATAGTGATGGCCAAGTACAAGAAACTCAATCAGTATCTGCTGGACTAGACTATTCAGGTGTAGGTCCGGAACATGCTTTATTACAATATATTGGAAGAGTCCGCTATGAGAGTGCGACAGATGAAGAGGCGTTAGAAGCACTTTCTGAATTATGCATGACGGAAGGGATTTTAACTGCACTTGAAACAGCGCATGCATTTGCTGCAGCTAAGAAGTGGGCGCTCAAGCATCCTGGCAAGCGAATTTTGATTGGAAATTCTGGCCGTGGGGATAAAGATATGGCCACCTTATCTAAACATATAAGAGGTTTATGAGGATGGGTTCTTATAAAGAAATTGAAACAGCAATTAATAAGGTAAATGCGAGCGGACAAACAGCATTAATACCTTTTTTTACTGCTGGTTACCCATGTTTAGATAAATTTAGTAGCGACTTGATTGCCATAAGTGAGATTGGTGATGTGGTTGAGATCGGCATACCGTTTTCTGATCCTATGGCAGATGGAATGACCATTCAGCGATCAAGCCACCAGGCACTTCAAAATGGTGTAAATTTGAAATGGATCTTTAATCAGATTGAGTCAGTCAGTGATCAGATTCAGGCTCCACTAGTTATGATGTCTTACCTAAATCCTTTGCTTGCTTTTGGTTATGAAGCACTAGCAAAACGAGCGAAATCAGTTGGTGTTGGTTGTTTTATTGTTCCAGATCTCCCACTAGAAGAGAGCCGTGATTTAAGAACTGCGCTAGAGAGTATGGATCTGGGACTTATTCAACTTATTACGCCTGCCACACCTAAGCAACGTATGATCGAGTTGTGTGCAGCTTCAAGAGGTTTTATTTATGCTGTTACAATGACAGGTATCACTGGCAGTGAGCAGGGGTTAGCCTCGAGTCTAAAAAATTATTTAGATCAAATAATAGCTCTCAGTAAGACCCCTGTTTGTGCTGGTTTTGGTGTTCGTTCTGCTAAAGATGTTAAAATGATTGGACGGCATGCAGCAGGGGCAATTGTTGGTTCTGCTTTGGTTGAAGCGATGGAAAGTGAGAGCGACTATATTGGGTTTCTTAAACAGCTTCGTTAAAAATAAATAGTAACATATGATTATTAAGGTAATTAAATATCTTATTACGAGCTTAATTTCGTTTCTATTAATCTTAGTGATAGGAATAGCGGCGATTATATTTTTTGACGCGAGATCTTTGGTGACAGTAGCTGTCAATTCCAGCAGTAATTATGAATTAAAGATAGATGAACCTGTTGAGATAGATTTTTATCCAGTTTTGAATGTTCATGCAAAAAAAATATCACTGGTGGATACAGCTTTCGATACCCCCTTTACTTTTCTGTATATTGATAACTTTTTATTCTCAATGAACCTTAAAGAATATATTACTCAAAGTAGATTTATCACAGATATAACAATACAGAAAATCGATGTTCAGTCGAAATTACGTGCAGATGGTAAAACTAATTTGGATGATTTGTTAAATACTTCATTTAAGATAACGGGCCACATTTTTGGAGATGTAACCTTAACAGGCAATGGATTGAATTTTGATATGCTGCAAAAAAATTGGAATGGACATATTGATCTTGAAGTTCAAGAAGGACGATGGTTTGGTGGAGACATATGGCAGGAATTGAGATCTGCTCGCTCAATATATAAACGAGAAGATCATCCAGTGATGACTCAACTTGAGGATATCAATTTATTTTCACTAAAAGCCAGTGGGCCGATAGAAAAGAGCGTATTCAGTAATCAGAATTTTACTATGAATATGCCATATACATCGATAGTTGGAAATGGTGAATGGAACATAGCGGATAATGCTTTTGACTACTCGATCAGAGTATCTTTGATGCCGGAGATAGCTTCAGAATTAAACATGAGTGATGATGAAATTCAGGATTTTACCAACGGATCAATACCTATTCGGGTGCAGGGTAGTAGCGATTCAATTTCATTTCGTCCTGATATTGAAGCGATATTTCGTGATGAAGTTGAGATCACTTTAGAAGATCAAGGTGATAAGTTAAAAAAATCAATTATGCGAAATTTATTCAATTAATTACGTTATCAACCAGTTATTGATTTCTAGAAAAGACAGATAAATTCAATGCCTGAGTTCTCAAAATTAGTTCTAACCTGGTTTGCCCGTCATGGCCGCAAAGACCTTCCTTGGCAAGAAAATAAAAACCCATACCGAATTTGGTTATCTGAGATAATGTTACAACAAACTCAAGTAGTCACTGTGATCCCATACTACTTGCGGTTTATAAGTTCTTTTCCCAATCTTAATATTTTATCTAAAGCATCACTTGATAATGTTTTGGAGCACTGGTCAGGTCTTGGATACTATGCGCGCGCTCGCAATCTACATAAAACAAGTATTTATATTAAAGATCATTATGATGGCCATTTTCCACTTGATTTTGATCAACTTATAGATTTACCTGGCATCGGGAGATCAACGGCTGGTGCTATATTGGCTTTATCTGATAATCAGGTTTATCCGATATTGGATGGAAATGTGAAGCGAGTGTTGGCACGTTATCATGCAGTGAAGGGCTGGCCAGGCAAAAAAAAAGTGGAAGATCAGTTGTGGGATATAGCAAAAGGTCATCTTCCTAAGATCAACATCGCAAATTACACCCAGGCAATGATGGATTTAGGTGCCACTATTTGCACTCGATCTAAACCAAGATGCTCATCATGTCCGCTCAAACAAACTTGCCTCGCGCACAGTTTAGGAGAAGAGAATCTATATCCTACGAAAAAAAAGAACACGCCAAAACCACATCGAGTCACATATGTTATTTTATTGCGTAATGAGGATAAAATACTAATGGAGAAAAGACCTGAGTCTGGTATCTGGGGTGGCTTGTATAGTTTACCTGAATTGGACAACAAAGATGACCTGGAGCGATGGATTAAAGAGCGTGCAGATTGTTATCCATCGAAAGTTATATTAAAAGAAGATATTAGACATGTTTTTAGCCACTATTCTCTTGATATCAAACCAATAGAGGTGCGCATTCCTTCTTCTTTTAGTAAAGTAAAGCTCAGAGCAGTTGAATCATGGGTGAGTAAAGATTCTTTTGATCAGCTGGGGTTAGCTGCACCAATAAAGCGATTAATACAAAGTATCAAATAAAGAGGATTGGAGATGGCTCGTAAAGTTATATGTTGTATTTTAAAAGAAGAAGCAGAAGGCATGGATTATGCTCCATATCCTGGTGAGCTTGGCCAACGTATCTATAACGAAGTAAGCAAGGAAGCTTGGTCTCGCTGGTTGGGCCATCAAACAATGCTCATCAATGAATATCGCTTAACACCAATTGAACCTGAGGCTAGGAAATTTCTTGAGACTGAAATGGAAAAATATTTTTTTGCGGGTGGTGCGTCAGTTCCAAAAGAATATGTTCCAGAAAGTTAATAGAATGGTTCTATTTTAATGGTAGCTCAGTTGTTTTTTGCACTGTCCTGATAGCAAAACTAGAATTTACTCTAGCTACACCAGGAAGCTGAGTCAGTGCGTCATTGTGAAGGCGTTCAAAGTCTGCCATATTGGCAACTACCAAATGTAAGAGATAATCAAATTCTCCTGTCATTAGATAACATTCAAGAATTTCTGGGATACTTTTAACAGCATTCTCGAATGCAAGCAGTTCGCTTTTTTCCTCTCGTTTTAAAACAATATGGACAAAGACAGTATCAGTTAGACCTACTTTTTTTTGATCAAGAAGAGTAACAAACTTTTCAATAAAGCCAGCCTCTTCTAATGCTCTGACACGACGCAAGCAAGCTGATTCTGACAAGTGCACTGCTTCTGCTAATTCAACATTACTAATGCGACCATCTTTTTGAAGAATACTAAGAATTTTTTTATCAAAATGATCAATATTTAAAGACATAATATTTTGTATATTTACAAATAAAAGCAATTATATTGCTTAATAGTACGAAATTTCCATTAATTCAGCAATAAAATTTTGTTATTACCACGGTATATTGCATTATATTTAATATATTTGGAGAATGAGATGCGAGTTGGCGTACCAAAAGAAATCAAGGTTTTAGAATACCGAGTGGGGATGACTCCTTCTGGTGTAAAAGAACTTGTCAGTGATAACCATGAAGTATTTGTTGAAACGAATGCAGGCATGGGTATCGGCATGACGGATAAAGATTATGAGAATGCAGGTGCAACTGTGCTTGCAACCGCCAAAGAAGTCTTTGATATTGCAGAATTAGTTATTAAAGTAAAAGAACCGCAACTGAAAGAATGCGAGATGTTACGTTCTGATCAAGTACTATTTACTTATTTGCATTTAGCGGCTGATCCAGAGCAAGCGTCTGCCTTAATTAAATCTGGGGTCACTGCTATAGCGTACGAAACTGTTACTGCGAGAGATGGATCATTACCTTTACTTACACCAATGAGTGAAGTAGCAGGAAGATTATCCATTCAAGCAGGTGCTTTTTCATTGCAAAAAGCTAATGGCGGTAGGGGTGTTCTATTAGGTGGTGTGCCTGGTGTAAAAGCAGGTCAAGTACTTGTCATAGGTGGCGGAGTCTCAGGTACACATGCAGCTGAGATGGCTCTTGGCTTAGGCGCTGAAGTAACAATACTAGATCGTTCTATTCCAAGATTAAGGCAACTGAATGATATTTTCGGTAGTCGCATTAATACACAATATTCGACTAAGGATGCGATTGATTCATTAGTAATTGAATCAGATTTGGTAGTGGGTGCGGTCTTGATTGCTGGTGCTGCTGCTCCTAAATTGGTTACAAAAGATCACGTCCAAGCTATGCGTTCAGGTGCTGTAATGGTTGATATTTCAATAGATCAGGGTGGTTGTTTTGAGACCAGCAAGCCAACTACGCATGCGGAGCCAACATACGTTATTGATGAAGTGGTGCATTATTGTGTTACTAATATGCCTGGTGCAGTGCCAAGGACTTCAACTTTTGCATTAACTAATGCGACATTGCCATTTGTTAGGGCATTAGCAGGAAAAGGCTGGCGTGTAGCTCTTGAGCAGGATGAGCACTTGGCAAATGGTTTAAATGTACATGCTGGACGAATAAACTTTGAAGCAGTTGCACATGAATTAGGATACGAATATCTATCTGCTGCTGCGGCTATTGCCGAATAAAAAGTCCATAAAAAAAAGGGCTGAAAGCCCTTTTTTTCAAAGAGGTTATATTTAGTTTCTTTGCCTTATTCTTTTTCCAACAAATGCTCTTGGTTTACCACAAGAATAGACATCACTCGTACTTGTAAGGGTACCTCTGAAGCTTTCAATTTTATCGGAATTTATTCCCCAATCTTTAAGACTTGCTTGAACACTGAGCATCATAAAATCATAGGCACCAATACCAGCTGGAACACCCGCACCAGGAATGACGATTCTTGAGTGATGATTAAATCCATGTCCCCTAAGCTCTGTGAGATTCTTCTGACGAGCACTATACACATCTCCAAATGACTTATTATCTTGCATATTACAGTCTCTAAATATCGCTACAAATTCATCGTAATTCATCTGCCAATCTTTTGGATTTTCGAACAGATATTGGCGGGCAGTAAAAGCAGCAGGGCAAGATTTAGCTGGCCAGCTAGCTCGAGGCCCCGATTTGAAGTATTCCGATTTTTCATTCAACATAGTTTCTGCATTATCGGTAATCCCTACCAAAACAAAATCATGATGATCATTTGGCGACCTATAAAGTGGGGTCAAAATATTTCCTTGATAGCCACTAAGCTTATTGTCATCCATCCATTTATTCCACTCATCGACCCATTTATTCAGATCATCAAAGCCTTTGCCATTATCAAATTTACAAGCAAAATACTCTGCTCTGATAGGCTGGGGAAGTGTTGAAGCAATGGTTGTGGATATGGAGCTTAAAATCAGACTGAGTGAAAGCATTACACTGATTGAATATTTCATATTATTTTCCTGTATTAATCTTAACAGATTAATAATGGTAGCTAACTTAGAGCTTAGCTACCATTATTTAGTTTATTGGACTGATTATGCGGGAGAAATATGAGTGTGAACTATTTTCCAATCACCATCAACTTTAGCCATCACAACGGTAACTAGTTGACGATTTGTGCTATCGCTTTGTCCATTTCTTACGCCCTGTGCACTAGGTCGCCAATTTAAATTACGACGAAAACTAGCAACAGCGGCATCACCATAAACACGAACAATCTGATCTTCTCTGGTTGCATAATAAATACCTTTTGAATCAAGTTGTTGATTACGCTTATCAACATGTGATTGTCCCATCATATTAGTGGCATTATCGGTCATTCGCATTGCGGGGGAACCCACTATAAAAATCCTATCTGCACTCATTAACTGAGCTTGTGCACTGAGATCGGATTCAGTTTCGATATAAGCATCTAATAAAGCTTTAACATCATCCATATCATCAGCATGTGATATTGATGAAATGACAAATAAACCTATTACAGCGATAAGCTTATATACATTTCGATTCTTTAATTTTTTAATCATCTTATGCTCCTTCTTTGAATTATTATTTTGTTGGCGAGAAATGAGTGTGAACTATTTTCCAATCACCATCGATTTTAAAAAGTGCCATTGAGACTGTTGCATAATTTGTG
>CABXJW010000014.1 GCA_902512585.1 uncultured Woeseiaceae bacterium
TTAGATTATATTGGTGAGGGTTTAAGTTCGAGTTTTGGTATGGATCAGGGTAATGAGGATCATTTTGGTACTCTAAAGTGTGATGGAATTAGGTATTTAGCGAAAGGTTCTGAGAAGCTTTTATCTACGCATGATATAAGGTTGTCTGGTTCACATAATATTGAAAATATCCTAGCTGCTATGTCTATAGGAACATTAATGGGTATTCCAAAAGAATCTATGATTGATGCAATAAAAGAATTTAAAGGATTGCCTCATCGCATGCAATTGATCGCTTCGATAAATGGAGTTCAATATATTAACGATTCAAAAGGAACAAATGTAGGTGCAGCTATTGCTTCTGTAAATTCGATTGAAGGGTCTTTAATTTTAATAGCAGGTGGTCAAGGAAAAGGAGGTGATTTCAAGTTTTTCGCAGACTCTATTTATAGGAATTTGAAAGAGATTATTCTTATTGGAGAGGATTCTAAAATAATAGCAAAGGAATTTGAGCCTCTAATTTCTACTATAATTGTTGATAATCTTGATGAGGCCGTATATTTAGCTGCAGAAAATAGTAATAAAGATGGTACAGTTCTTCTTTCACCGGCTTGTGCGAGCTTTGATCAATTTGATAGTTATATTCATCGTGGTGATGAGTTTTGCCGTATCGTCAGAGAGTTAAAATAATGCCTATTCGTAAGTACCTAGGATCAATACAAATGATTTCAATTAATGATTTGAAAGTTGATTCAGTATTATTACTTTCAATTTTGATATTGATTATGACGGGATTAATTACCTTATCATCAGCATCATCCGCTATATCTGAGAATAACTTTGGCACTCCATTTTACTACCTAAATAGGCAGCTTATAGCTATTTTTATAGGATCTATTTTTACAATGATTTGTTTATATGTCCCAATTTTTTATTGGGAGAGAATGGGTCCATTTTTACTAATAGTGGGCTTATTATTATTACTGCTTGTTCTGATGCCAGGTTTCGGTCATACAGTTAACGGATCTACAAGATGGTTAAGAATGGGAATTATGAATGTGCAGGTTTCTGATCCAGCACGTTTGTGTATTATGATATATGTAGCTGGATATTTAGTTAGAAGAAATAGACAGTTGAGGGAGGGCTTTGTCGGTTTCCTTCGGCCTATGATAGTACTTGGATTAGCATCACTGTTGCTATTACTTGAGACTGATTTTGGTGCAACAGCAGTTTTATTGGTGACAGTTCTCTCAATGTTATTAGTTGCAGGAGCAAGAATCAGAGACTTTCTAATGTTTCTTGTAACTACCATTATGATGCTAGCACTTTTAGTTATGCAATTTCCCTCTCGAATGAGAAGATTTACTGGATTTCTAGATCCGTGGGATGAGAGTGTTGTTTATAATGCTGGCTATCAGCTGTCACAATCGCTTATAGCAATTGGTCGAGGTGAATGGCTTGGGGTTGGCTTGGGAAACAGTGTACAGAAATTATTTTATTTGCCAGAAGCACATACAGATTTTATTTTTGCTGTTTTCTCTGAGGAGTTTGGATTGTTTGGTTCAATCTTTTTGATATTATTATTTACTATCCTAATATGGAGAATATTTAGATTGGCAATTAAATCAGCAAAAGTCGATCATTTTTTTGAAGCATACTTTTGTATTGGGGTTGGATCTTGGTTGGGTTTTCAAGTTGCAATTAATCTTGGAGTAAATATGGGCTTGTTACCTACGAAAGGTCTTACATTGCCACTCATAAGCTACGGAAGAAGTAGTATTATTATGACTATGGTGACATTAGGTATTCTTTTGAGGATCTATCATGAATTAAATTCTGGATATGCATCAAAACATAAAAGAAAGGTACGAAAAAGATAGCCATGAAACAACCTAAGATATTAATTATGGCAGGTGGAACGGGAGGTCATGTTTTTCCTGGCCTCGCTATAGCAAAAGATCTTCAAGAGAGTAAATGTAAAGTTGTTTGGTTGGGAACAAAACGTGGAATAGAATCAAGATTAGTTGAAGAGGCTGGAATAGATATAGAATATATAAATGTTGGTGGTCTCCGAGGTAAAAGTTTCAGAGCTTTTATGCGCTCAGTAGGAAAGTTGATGCTAGCTTTCTTTCAATCATTTGTAATTATACTGAGACAACGCCCTGATGTGGTTCTTGGGATGGGTGGTTATGTAACTGGCCCAGGTGCGATTATGGCTTATATAATGAGATGTCCTGTGATTATTCATGAGCAGAATGCAGTTGCAGGTGGTACAAATAAACTATTAAGTAGGATTGCATCGCTAGTGATTGAAGCGTTCCCAGGTAGTTTTCCTGCGCACAAAAATCTTAGAACCTTCGGCAACCCTGTACGTGAAGATATTCTTTCCATTCCCTCGCCTGAAGTTAGATTAAAAGATAGAGATGGCCCGATTAAAATATTGGTGATAGGCGGTAGTCAAGGCTCTTTGATTTTAAATAAAACACTGCCTAAAGCTTTCAGACATTTGACATCTTCAGTTAAATTAGAGGTACTTCATCAAGCTGGTAAAAAAACTCTTCAAGAGGCACAGAAGGCCTATGAAGGCGTGCCAGTTGGCTTATATTTAGTTGAATTTATAGATGATATGGCTGATGCGTATGCTTGGGCTGATCTTGTAATATGCAGGTCTGGCGCTATGACAGTCACAGAATTGATGACGATAGGGGTGCCAGCCATTTTAATACCATTTTCTTTGGCCATAGATGATCATCAAACTGCTAATGCAAGAATTATGCAAGAAGTTGGCGCTGCAGAAATAGTGCACGAAAATGAATTGGAAGGTGGTAAATTGACTTTGGTGCTTCGTGATTGGATACAAGATAGGAATAACCTCAAAAGAAGAGCCTGCCTTGCTAGATCAAGTGCTAAGCCCAATGCCACAGAGAATATTGTTAAATCATGCCTGAATTATGTGAGTAGCTATGATTAAAAGGAATCGAAGGTTAAAACGAGTACATTTCATAGGTATTGGTGGCTCAGGAATGTCAGGAATTGCAGAGGTGATGCTGGGACTGGGATACCATGTACAAGGCTCAGATCTGAATGATAGTCAACAAATAAATAGGTTGAAGTCACAAGGTGCAAAAATATTCATTGGTCATTCTAGAGAGAATATTTGTGACGCAGATGCAGTGGTTGTCTCAAGTGCTATAGATAATGATAATTGTGAAGTATCTGAGGCTTATAAGTTAATGCTCCCAGTAGTTGCACGTGCTGAGATGCTTGCTGAATTAATGCGCTTCTGTTATTCCATAGCTGTAGCAGGAACTCATGGAAAAACAACAACTACAAGTCTCATTGCAAGTTTACTAGCTGAAGGCGGATTAGATCCGACTTATATAATTGGAGGGCGACTAAAAAGTTCTAACTCAAACGCAAAGCTTGGCTTAAGTGAATTTTTAGTTGCTGAAGCTGACGAGAGTGATGCCTCATTTATTCATTTGAAGCCCATGATATCAGTTGTCACTAATATTGATTTTGATCATATGTCGACATATAACAATGATGTTAATGAGTTAAATCAAGGTTTCTTAACTTTTCTGCATAATCTACCATTTTATGGTCTTGCGATTGTTTGTACTGATGATCCAGGAGTGCGGAAGATACTTCCAAAAATTGGAAGATCATATATAAGCTATGGTATTTCAGAAAAAGCGGATGTAAAAGCATCAAATATTAAATTTTTAAATAAAATAACACGATTTGATGTCACAAGAAAAAATAAAAAGAACAAATTAAAGATTCAAATAAATTTACCTGGTAAGCATAATATTTTGAATGCGCTTGCAGCTATAGCAGTTGCTTCAGAATTAGATGTGGAAGATAACCAGATAGAAAATGCATTTAAGTGTTTTGCTGGAATAGATCGTCGTTTCCAGGTTATAAATAGTGTAAATTGTTGTGATGGTAGTTTTACATTAATCGATGACTATGGCCATCATCCATCGGAAATAAAAGCAACGATCGAGGCAGTTAAATTGAGTTGGCCTGACAAGAAAATAACCCTAGTTTTTCAACCACATCGTTTCAGTCGGACAAGAGACTTATTTGATGATTTTGTTAATACTTTATCAACAGTTGATCATGTATTAATTGCCGAAATATACTCAGCAGGAGAAAAGCCAATTGATAATATAAACAGTAAAAATATTGTCAGCAGCCTAAAAGATAAAACAAATAAACCTGTGCAATATCTACCATTTTTAAGTGATGCTATCCCTATTTTGTATAAATTAATGAAGAATGATGAAGTGCTCTTGGTCATGGGTGCTGGTGATGTTGGAAAATTTGCAGCTGAATTACCAAATGAGTTAGCTGGTATAAAATAAAAATAAGGTAAATAATTTTGCTTGTACCCACTGACTCAATACGAGGTGAATTAATTTTTTCTGAACCATTGAAAAAATATACTTCTTTGCGTGTTGGTGGTGAAGCTGAGTATTTTTTTAAGCCTGCAGATATTATTGATCTTAAATTTTTCTTATCGAAAATTGAAAGCGATGTACCAATCTTTTGGTTAGGAAGGGGAAGTAATTTGTTGGTGAGAGATGGTGGTATAAAAGGCATTGTTATATCAACTTCAAAAATTCTGAAAGAAATAATTAAAATTAATGATAATCAAGTTGAAGTTGGTGCCAATGTCCCTTGCACGACAGTTGCGAGGAAGTGTATCAGATGGAATATGGGGCCATCAGAATTTTTTTCAGGAATCCCCGGTTCCCTAGGAGGCGCTCTTGCAATGAACGCGGGTGCTTATGGTTATGAGACCTGGGAAAGGGTAACAACTGTGAGAACTATAGACCGAATAGGTAATATTCATGAACGTAATCCAAAAGATTATCTGATTGAATATCGTCAGGTTAAGGGCCCGACTGATGAGTGGTTTTTAAGTGCTAAATTGAGGTTCGATTCAAAAGATACTCCATCAATTGAGAAACAAAAAGAAATGTTGATGCATAGAAAAAATTCACAACCGCTTGGTTTGCCAAGCTGTGGATCAGTATTTCGTAATCCACCTAATAACTTCGCGGCAAAATTGATTGAAGAATCCAATTTGAAGGGCTATAGAATTGGAGGAGCAGAGATTTCAAAAAAACATGCAAATTTTATAATTACAGATCATACCGCAATATCAAATGATGTAGAGCAACTAATAAATCATATAAGGGCAACTGTAAAAAAAATTCATAATGTAGATTTACAATGTGAGGTCAAAATAGTTGGTGATCACAAAAAAATTATATAGATTAAATGTTGATGAATAAAATAATCAAAGATCCAAGTGAATTTGGTAGGGTTCTTGTGATATTTGGAGGTCATTCTAGTGAACGTGAGATCTCTTTAAAGAGTGGCAGAGCTATTGTCAATGCTTTGAAGTTTCTTGGTGTGAACATTTATGAGTGGGATCCAGCTGTCACATCACTTCATGAAATTTTAAAATTTAAATTTGATCGTGCATTTATTGTTCTGCATGGACGAGGCGGTGAAGATGGAAAAATCCAAGCAATTTTAGAGTTTTTGGGCATACCATATACAGGATCTAACGTCACTTCATCTGCTATTGCTATGAATAAGATAATTTCAAAGAAAATTTTTCAAGCTCACGATATCCCAACCCCTAAAGCAAAGATTATTTATTCCTTAAATGATGCAATTCAGTCATCGATAGACTTAAATTTTCCTATGGTCCTAAAACCGATATCAGAGGGATCCAGCATAGGAATGACTATTGTTTCAAGTATCAAAGACCTTGATAGCGCTACTGAATTAGCATTAAGTTTTAATGGGGTAGCATTGGCCGAAGAATGTATCATTGGAGATGAAGTGACAGTGAGCATTTTGAATGGTGAAGCGCTACCCAGTATTTTAATAAATACGCCTAATATTTTCTATGACTATCATGCGAAATATCAATCTTTAGATACTCAATATATTTGTCCGAGCTCAAAAGATTCTAATCTAGAAAAAGTCTATTCTGAAATTGCTCTTAATGCATTTCGTGCAATTGGTTGTAATGGTTGGGGAAGAGTAGATTTTATGATAAAAGATAATGGACAGCCAAAAGTTTTGGAAATAAATACAGTTCCTGGCATGACAGAGAAAAGCCTTGTACCGATGGCAGCTGAAAATTACGGTCTGAATTTTAATGACTTATGCTGGCAAATATTAGAAACCAGTATCAAGATAGATTGAGAATTACTCTAATGTCACACAGACAAGCAAAAAAGAAAAAATCAGAACAAAAAGAAGATAATATTTGGTTGCAAATCACAAAAAAGAATTTCTTTAGAATAACCGTTTCTATTGTATTGCTGGTAACTGGGTATCAATTCTTTGTCGTTGTATTGAATCAGCCAATAGCTTCAATTTCACTTGAAGGATCTTTTCAAAAAGTTAAATCAAATCAAGTTGAAGGTGCCATTAGGCATCATTTAGATACAGGTCTTTTGAGATTAAATATTTCAGAAATTCAGAATGATATTTTAAAAATTGAATGGGTGGATAATATAAGAATAGCTAAAAGATGGCCGAATAAGTTAGAAATAAGTATATTTGAACACACTCCAGTTGCTAGATGGGGAGAACGAGGCTTGCTGAATGATAAAGGTGAGCTATTCATTGAGATTGATAATCAAAATCATATTCCAGATTTGGCTCATCTATCAGGTCCTATAGGAGCTTCAAAAGAAGTCGCTGAGAAATACTTTATCTTACGCGATCAATTAATTCCTCTAGGGTTGAATGTAAAAAGAATATCAATGAGTTCAAGAGGTGCCTGGTCAATAACTCTCTATAATGGAATTGAAGTAGATTTCGGCAGGGAAAACATAGAACAGAAGATTGATTTATTCATAGATATATCAAAAAATGTTATTTCTCAGCAATCGGATGAAATAGAATCTGTAGATATGAGATATGACAAAGGTTTTACTATATTATGGAAAAACGTACCATTGGCTAGTTAATCAGAAAAAGGATTATAGTGAGTAAGAGAGGCGAAAAAAATCTAATTGTTGGTCTTGATATAGGGACTTCAAAAGTCGTCGCAATCGTTGGTGAGATTAATGATATGGATGAAATTGAAGTAGTTGGGATTGGCATGTACCCTTCAAGAGGACTGAAAAAAGGGGTAGTTGTAAATATTGAATCTACTGTTCAGTCAATTCAAAAAGCAATAGAAGAGGCGGAATTAATGGCTGGTTGTGATATTCACTCTGTTTATGCTGGTATCGCAGGTAGTCATATAAGGAGTTTAAATTCTCATGGAATAGTTGCAATTCAAGAAAAAGAGGTGAGCCTGAATGATGTCGATCGAGTTATAGATGCGGCAAGAGCGGTTGCGATACCTGCAGATCAAAAAATATTACATATCCTCCCCCAAGAATTTTTAATAGATAGCCAGGAAGGTATTCTTGATCCGATAGGAATGTCAGGAATTCGAATGGAAGCTAAGGTTCATATGGTAACTGGTGCGGAGAGCGCTTCACAAAATATAACAAAATGTATACAAAAATGTGGCTTAGAAGTTGATGATATTGTTCTTGAGCAGTTGGCCTCGAGTTATGCGGTTCTGACTGAGGACGAAAAAGAACTTGGCTCCTGTTTGGTTGATATTGGAGGAGGAACTACAGATATTGCGGTATTTCAAGGAGGAGCAATCCAGCATACTGCAGTTATTCCAATCGCAGGTGATCAAGTTACTAATGATATTGCAGTTTCGATGAGAACGCCTACCCAATATGCGGAAGACATTAAAATAAAATATGCGTGCGCTTTATCTCAATTAGCTAATCCAGATGAAACAATAGAGGTTCCGAGTGTTGGTGATAGACCACCGAGAAGACTTGCTAGACAAACACTAGCAGAGATAGTGGAGCCAAGGTTTGAGGAGTTATTCAGTTTAATAAGAAATGAATTGAGAAGAAGCGGTTTTGAGGAATCCATACCAGCAGGAATAGTTATTACTGGTGGAAGCGCAAAAATGGAAGGTGCAGTGGAATTAGCTGAGGAAGTATTTCATGTTCCTGTTAGGTTGGGTTCTCCGCAATATATCGAGGGTTTAGCTGATGTTGTGAGGAATCCAATCCATGCTACGGGGGTTGGATTGCTTATTTATGGGCGAGATTCTATGGATAGAAGACACTATAATAAGGCTTCCATAAAAAATAGTATTTCAGATAAAATGGATCAAATAAAAGATTGGTTTCGAAAGCAGTTTTAATTACGTTTATTTTTGTATATTTTTAGTCAACTGATATAATTATATTGTTGTTTTTTAACGGATATTTAGATAAGGAAATATTACATGTTTCGACAAAGAACCATTAAAACGACGATTAGAGCAACTGGAGTTGGTTTGCATACTGGTAAAAAAGTATTCATGACATTAAGACCAGGTGCTGTAGATACAGGGATAATGTTCAGAAGGATAGATATTGAGCAAGCACAAGATATCCCAGCTAATGCAGAGCTTGTCGGTGAAACCACACTTGGAACAACTCTTATTAAAAATGATATTAAAGTAGCCACAGTAGAACATCTGATGTCAGCATTTGCTGGTCTTGGTATAGATAATGTTATTGTTGAACTCTCAGCGCCTGAAGTTCCAATTATGGATGGGAGCGCAGGACCTTTTGTTTTTTTGATTCAATCAGCAGGAATTGAAGAACAAAGTGCGCCAAAGAAATTCATTAAAATTAAGAAAAAAATTACAATTAAAGAAGATGATAAATGGGCCGAATTATCCCCTTTTAACGGTTTTAAGGTTGATTTTGAGATAGGATTTAATCATCCTATTTTCAATAAAATTGAACAAAAAGCCTCTCTAGATTTTTCATCAACTTCATTCGTAAAAGAAGTAAGTAGAGCAAGGACATTCGGTTTTCTGAGAGATATTGAAAAGTTACGTGAGAATAACTTAACTCTTGGTGGAAGCATGGATAATGCTATCGTTTTGGATGATTTTAGGATCCTTAATGAAGATGGTTTGCGTTATTCGAATGAGTTTGTAATTCATAAGATTCTCGATGCAATCGGTGATACTTACTTGCTAGGGCATAGTTTAATTGGAAGATACTCTGCAAAGAAATCTGGCCATTGCCTGAATAATAAATTAATGAGAGCTCTTCTCGCAGATAAAAGTGCGTGGGAGGAGGTTTCATTTAATAACGAAAAAACTGCTCCGATTTCCTATTTAACACCAGCTTATAATTAAGGGCTATTTTTCTTATTATCCGGCTAGAATTTTTATTTCACAGCTGGTGACATGAGGAAATTTTTCTCTTGCGGTCCTCAAGAATAATTGATTTTGATAACGAAACTTTGATGCCCATGCGTTAGAGTTACATAAAATTATTAATTTTCCTGACTTTCTTATGTTGCAAGCTATAAGATATTGCGCAGCTTCATTATCGATAGTTTTTTTTAATGTAAAGCATAATTCTTCCATATTTTTTGCTCGTTGAACGATATCATCTAAGTTATTATGCGAACTTGAGTTTAAGATTTTTTGTAATTTATTAAATGACATTTCAGATTTATTTTTTTATGCTCTGATTTCAGGTATTTTTCAGAATTTCATTTATAATATCCTTTGATATTTCATTTACAAGTAGAACACAAGTTTCACAATTAAGGAATAAATTCTACTCATAGGAAAATGCGTGGCAAATATATTAACTAATTTATTCGGTAGTCGAAACCAAAGACTTTTAAAGCGCTTATCAAAAAAAGTAAGCGCTATAAATAAGTTAGAACCAGAGATTCAATCTTTATCCGATGAAGCTCTTAAATCTAAGACTGAAGAATTTAGAAAACGATTACGTGAAGGCGTGCCTTTGGATGATCTTTTGATAGAGGCATTTGCAGTGGTTAGAGAAGTCTCACAAAGAACTCTAAAAATGAGGCCATTTGATGTTCAATTAATTGGAGGGATGGTGCTCCATCAAGGTGATATAGCTGAGATGAGGACCGGTGAAGGTAAAACATTAGTTGCTACATTACCTGCTTATCTAAATGCCCTAAGCGAAAAGGGCGTGCACGTAATTACAGTTAATGAGTATCTTGCTAAGCGAGATGCTGATTGGATGAGACCAATTTATGAGTTTTTGGATTTAACAGTTAGCGTAACTGCAAGTGATCAATCTCATGAAGAGAAAAAAGCCGCTTATTCTGCAGATATAACTTACACGACGAATAATGAACTTGGATTCGATTATCTTCGTGATAATTTAGCTTTTTCATCTGAAGATAAGGTACAAAAAGAGCTCAATTTTGCGATTGTTGATGAGGTTGACTCAATCTTAATTGATGAAGCTCGAACTCCATTGATTATATCTGGCCCTGTTGAAGAAAATACAGATCTTTATCAAAAAATAAATAAATTAATACCAAAATTATCTCTTCAGAATGAAGATGATGAAAGCGGCGATTACTCTAAAGATGAAAAAACTAAGCAAGTGTATATTTCGGAAGCAGGCCATCAACATATAGAAGAATTAATGATTAAGTCTGGTCTTTTACAAGAAAATGAAAGTCTTTATGATGCAGGTAACATTAGATTGTTACATCATTTGAATGCGGCTTTGAGAGCTCATGTAATGTTTAATAAGGACATTGACTATATTATCAAGGATGGTGAAATAGTTATTGTGGATGAGTTTACTGGAAGAACAATGCCAGGAAGAAGATGGTCTGATGGACTTCATCAGGCAGTTGAAGCAAAAGAAAATGTTGCCGTTAAGCAGGAAAATCAGACTGTTGCCTCTATCACATTTCAGAATTATTTTCGCTTATATAACAATTTATCTGGTATGACTGGTACAGCAGATACAGAGGCCTATGAATTTCAGTCTATCTATGGCCTTGAAGTTATTGTGATACCAACACATAAAGAGATGGTCCGCAATGACCAACCTGATAAAGTTTATCTTACCGAAGAAGGGAAATTTAATGCAATTATTGAGGATATAATTGATTGTAGAGAGAGAAGTCAGCCGGCTTTGGTTGGAACAACTTCAATAGAGACATCAGAATTACTATCATCAATTTTGAATAAAAAAAATATTAAGCATGAGGTTCTCAATGCAAAGCAACATGAGAGAGAAGCTATTGTTGTTCAGCAAGCAGGGCGACCTGGAGCTATTACTATTGCAACAAATATGGCTGGCCGAGGAACAGATATAGTTTTGGGTGGGAATTTAGCGGCCGAACTAGAGGAACAGGAAATAGATATTGACGCCGTTACCGCTGATTGGAAAAAAAGACAAGCACAAGTAATAGATGCAGGTGGGCTTCATATTATTGGTACAGAAAGACACGAATCTAGACGTATAGATAATCAGTTGCGAGGAAGATCAGGAAGGCAAGGAGATCCTGGTTCCAGTCGTTTCTATTTATCGATGGAAGATAATTTAATGCGAATATTTGGTGATCCAGATAGAACTAAATCTCTGCTATCACGAGCTGGTATGAAAGATAGTGAAGCAATTGAGAGTAAACTCTTGAGTCGTCAAATAGAAAAGGCGCAGCGAAAAGTAGAATCACATAACTTTGATATAAGGAAAAATCTTCTTGAATATGATGATGTTTCGAATGATCAAAGAAAGGTTGTTTATCACCAAAGAAATGAGTTGATGAGTGCTGAAGAAATCCAGGAATCGATCATTGCGATCAGAGAAGAGGTGATTGAGCACACTGTTGATAAGTATATTCAAGAAGATACTCATGAGGAAAATTGGGATATTGAAGGGTTAATGAGGGCTTTGGAGAAGGAGTTTCTATTGCCTTTGAAAATCTCTCAATGGGTCAAAGATGAGCCAACATTAAACGTATCTACTATAAGTGAGAGATGTGTTGCCAAGATGCAATCAGCAAGCCAAGAAAAAGAAGATACGATCGGCTCTAGTTTGATGAGGATGGTAGAAAAAGAAATTATGTTAAAACAGCTTGATCTTCATTGGAAAGAGCATCTAGGTGGAATGGATTACTTGCGGCAAGGTATTGGTCTCAGGGGGTATGCACAAAAAAATCCAAAACAAGAATACAAACGAGAAGCCTTTTTGATGTTTGGAGAAATGTTAGATCAAGTTAAATTTGATGCCATTAGTATGCTAGCTAGGATAAGAATTCAAAGCGAACAAGATGTTGAAAGAATGGAATCACAAAGACGAGCTGAACAATCAATAGCGTTTAATCAAACTGGTGCAATAAAAACTCCCATCCAAGACTCAACAGAAAACCATCAACAGAAAAACACCTCAACTTTTGTTCGCTCAAATAAGAAGGTTGGTAGGAACGATCCTTGTCCATGTGACTCTGGTAAAAAATATAAACAATGTCATGGTAAGTTAAATTAGGGCTCTAATTTGCATGTAATAGAAGTAGCAGCAGGTATATTGATCGATCCAGAGAATCGCATACTTCTTGCGCAACGATCAAATGATAAGCCTTTTCCACTTCAATGGGAATTCCCAGGCGGCAAGTTAATTGAAAGTGAAACTTCAAAAAATGCCCTGAATCGTGAACTTAAAGAAGAGCTTGATATTATTGTTAAAAATCCAAAATTTCTAACTCACATTGAACATGATTATGGATCGATGATGGTCAGAATAGATTTTTTTATAGTTTATTCATGGCTTGGTCAGGTGATAAGTAATGAAAATCAGATATTGAAATGGTTCAAATATGATCAGTTGATTAATATTAATCTTTTGGAGGCAGATATTCCTATTGTTGAGGAATTAAAATTTTGTTTAAGATAATATTAAATTAATCAGCAGATAGATATTTTAAATGAAATGTCATCATGGGTTTGAATGGCTCTCTGATTGATGTCGCACCATTCTAAAAATCTTACTGTGAAACGGTGTTGGTTACCGCTTATTTCAGGAAAGAGATGGCTTTCTTTCGGTAATGTCACTCTCACTAATTGGTCATGAGAATATGGCGGCATTTTATGCTGATACATGCCATTTACCGCAGATTTTTCCATCGGAGCTGTGCTTTCACGGATAAGCCACAATAGTTCAATCACGGCGTCACATACAGTTTTAATCATTTCAAGCCATATAATAAAATCTTGCCTTCTTCTCTTATGTGATTGTCGTAACCAGTGACTGAATTCTGGTAGATCAAATTCGCATGTTCCACCTGGGATAGTGCTACGATGCTTAATAGCACTGAGAAACTCATTATCTCTTAATGGTTGAATAAAATTTGTTCCAATAGCTCTTAGCCCATCCCTTCTTGAGGTTAAATTTTCAACCATAACTTCTAATCTTTGAGGGTCCACAGTCGGTTGGCTGTGATAACTAGTTAATATCCCTATATGGCGATCTAATTCTTTGTGAACATCACTTCGAATATCACCTCTTGAGAGAATTGCCATCATTTCTAGGAGGCTTGTTATGGCAGCTCTTGATGACCAATCGGTATTAATTTCAATAAAATAATTGTACTGTTGATATAAGAATTCAAGACGTAGAAAAGTCCGCATCCTTTCACTGAGCGGCAATTCATATTCAGGCGATCTTCTTGAGCGTAGATCATTGTGGGTTGCTTTGTTCATCATGTATTTAATTATATTAAAATAATTTAATAATCATATTATCTATATTTTCGTGTTAATGAAATAGTTATTAAAATATAAAAGTTGACATTTAATGACTTTTATTTCTTTGCCAGTCTTAAGTATCGTTCATGAAACTTTTTTACTTGAGGTAAAATTTGTTCAAAACTTGAATTATTTTCAATAACATCATGTGCGATAGCAAGTCGCTCATTTCTGCTTGATTGAGAAGCAATAATTTTCTTTGCGAGCTCACTTGTTACACCATCTCTTTGCATGATTCTAGTCAACTGAGTATTCACATCACAATCAACCAAGAGAATCCGATCAATCTGATTCCTGAGTGGCGAGGACGTGAGTAAAGGTATAACTATAATTTGATACAACCCTGAAGAAGTTGAAAGTTGTTGTTCGACCTCATCTTGAATTTTAGGATGCATAATTGACTCAAGTAACTTTCGTTTAGCAGGATTATTAAAAATTAGGTCACGCATATAAATTCGGTTTAGTTGCTTTGAGTCAGTTAAAATCTCTTTACCAAATGCATCCACAATTTCTGTTAGTGCCATGTTACCTGGTTCTACTATAGTGTGTGCAATATGATCGGTGTCAATAACTTCAACACCTAGTTTGATGAAAATATTACTGACCTTGGTTTTTCCTGATGCAATTCCACCTGTAAGGCCAACATGAAAACCGGAATATTCATTATTTTTACTATTATTCATTCAACTAGTATATAGGATAAATTAATGCTATTGCCGGCCCGTAAAAAAAAGAAAACCATCCTGCTATAGCTAAGAATGGACCAAATGGGATAGGGGTCTCTTTATTGAATTTTCTTCTGTATATACCTCCCAGGCCAAAGATAAGCCCAGTGATAGAGGCTATAAAAATAGTAATGGGTATGAATTGCCAGCCAAGCCATGCACCCAACCCAGCCAGAAGCTTAAAATCACCATAGCCTAAGCCTTCTTTTTTAGTATATATTTTATGAATCTGGTAGACGCACCATAAAATCAGGTAGCCAAAAAAAATTCCCAGAATGCTTGAGTTTAGATCTGAAAAATTACTTGTTAAATTATAATAATTTTTAATAATACTGAAAAATAACCCTATCATAAGAAGGCTAAATGAGAGTGAGTCTGGAATAATTTTATGATTTATGTCGATGAAGCTTATAGCAATTAATAACCAAAGAAACAATAATGCTCCAAATAGTTCAATACTCAAACCAAAATATAGCCAGCAATGTAATGTTAGTAAAGAAGTGATGCTTTCAATGATTGGATATTGAATAGATATTCTGTTCTTGCAGAAACTGCATTTTCCTTTTAGAAGTAAATAACTAATTATTGGAATATTGTGTTGAAATTTGATGCTTTTATGGCAATTCCTACATTTTGATCTTGGAAAAAAAAGATTTAAATTTTTCTTATTATCTGGATTCGCTAGCATTAACGGGATTCTGTAAACAACTACATTCAATAGACTGCCAATTATTAGCCCGCCCAGAATAAATAGTGCTGTAATTGTGACGTCTAATTCCTGCGTTAACATTTATGATTGCTTAGGTTTGATGAGACTGAATTTAATTCCCTATAACTGTAGCTTGGGAGCGATTTGTATAGTCTTTGTATGCTGGTATAGCTATGGATACCATTATTACAGTGATAATAATTACAACAAGTAGTTCTATTAGAGTGAATCCGTTATGAGGTTTTTTTATCATATCAATTGAAAGTATCGGTAAAAGTTAATATATGAGAGCTTATTATGAACTAGAAGTAAGCTCAAGGTTGTATAATATTATTTATAGTAGTTCCAATTATGATTGCATTATGAAAGAATCCTATTTTGATAATTTAGTTTCTCTAAACATCCATCCAATTTTATTCAGTTATTAAGTGAACATAATCAATGAATTTACATGAATACCAAGCTAAAAAGTTGTTTATAAAGTATGGAATACCCACACCAATAGGTTATACGGCTACAACTCGTAATGAGGCAAAAGAAGCTGCTAATAAGATTGGTGGTGAATTATGGGTTGTAAAGGCGCAAGCACATACTGGTGGAAGAGGAAAAGCTGGTGGCGTCAAGATTGCTAAAAGCATTAGTGAAGTTCAAGACTTTACTGAAGAAATGATGGGAATGACTATGGTTACCCATCAGACTGGGCCTAGTGGTTTGCCGGTAAATTTAGTTTATATTGAGCCTGGTTCGGATATAGATAGAGAGATTTACTTAAGTATTTTATTAGATCGTGAAGAAGAAAAAATATCATTTGTTGCTTCTGCGGCCGGTGGTATGAATATTGAGGAAGTTGCAGAAAAGGATCCTGAGAAAATTTTTAAAATCTCTATTTCTTCAGCTTCGGGTCTCATGGATTATCAGATAAGGCAACTAGCATTTGGTGTTGGACTTTATGGGGATCAATTAAAACAGTTTGCGCTCATTTTGAAAAGAATGTACGCACTTTTCAAAGAGAGCGATGCGAGTTTGATTGAGATTAATCCCTTGATTGTCTCTAGGACTGGTGAAGTAATTGCATTAGATGCAAAAATTAATATAGATTCAAATGCTTTGTATAGGCAGAAAGAAATTATAAAAATGAGAGATCCTTCACAAGAAGATGCTAAGGAAAATGAAGCTGCTGAAAAAGAACTTAATTATGTTTCCTTGGATGGCAATATAGCCTGTATGGTCAATGGCGCAGGTCTAGCTATGGCTACGATGGATCTTATTAAATTACATGGTGGAGAACCAGCTAATTTTCTTGACGTTGGTGGTGGTGCAACAAGTGATCGTGTTGCTTTTGCGTTCAAATTAATTTTATCAAATACAAATGTTCGTGCAATTTTAGTTAATATTTTTGGCGGTATCGTTAGATGTGATCTTATCGCTCAGGGCGTTATCAGCGCTATAAAAGAAGTTGGTGTCAACGTTCCTGTTATCGTTCGTTTGGAAGGAACTAATGTTAAAAAGGGTAGGGCTTTGTTAAAAGAAAGTGAATTAGAAGTTATTACAGCATCCGATTTAACTGATGCGGCGAAAAAAGCAGTAGCTGTGGCGCTCAAATCATGAGTATTTTGGTTAATAAAGATAGCAAAATTATCTGTCAAGGAATTACAGGTAAGCAAGGATCTTTTCATACTGAACAATGTATAGAATATGGTACAAATATTGTTGGTGGTGTGACACCAGGATCGAAAAATGACTCACATCTTGGGGTGCCAGTTTTCGATACAGCTGAAGAAGCGGTTCGTTCAACACAAGCCAATGTAAGTATGATATATGTTCCAGCACCTTTTGCGGCTGATGCAATTATTGAGGCCGCAGATGCAGGTATAGAACTTGTTGTTTGTATAACAGAGGGTATTCCAGTCTCTGATATGGTCAAAGTTAAAGCAACACTGAAGAGTTATGATTGCTTGCTGGTTGGCCCAAATTGTCCAGGAATTATAACACCAGAGGAATGTAAGATAGGGATCATGCCTGGCATTATTCATCAAAAGGGTAAAATTGGCGTAATTTCTCGTTCGGGCACTTTGACTTATGAAGCGGTCTATCAAACAACACAAAATGGCCTTGGACAAACAACTTGTGTTGGTATTGGTGGCGACCCAGTTAGAGGTATGAATTTTATTGATTGCTTGGGACTATTTCAGGCTGATCCTGAAACAAAAGGAATTGTTATGGTAGGTGAAATCGGAGGCACAGATGAAGAATCGGCCGCTGATTTTATAAAAAGTGAGGTTTCAAAACCAGTTGTCGCCTATATTGCTGGGGTTACTGCGCCTCCTGGTAAAAGAATGGGACATGCTGGAGCAATAGTTGCTGGTGGCAAGGGTACCGCTAAGGAAAAATATAAAGCATTAGATGCGGCTGGGGTAGCTACAGTGAAATCTCCTGCTGAATTAGGTAGTACAATTCTTGAATTAGTGACATAGTCATTAGGTCTTTAATATTGATGTAGTATTGAATAACTCCATAATGAACGAAAAAATTTCTATTGTTTTAGCTCAAATTGATCTAATTGTTGGTGATATCTCGGGGAATACAGCACGTATTTTGGAATACTGTGAACGTGTAAAAGTTGAATCTGATGCAGATTTAATTGTTTTCCCAGAATTATCAATATCAGGTTATCCACCCGAAGATCTCTTATTACATTCTGGTTTAAAAAGAAGAATTGCCGAAGCCGTGGAGCTCATTAGACAGAATGTGAGGGGAATTGCCGTATTGGTTGGCTTTCCTGAGTATACTCAAGATCATATATTTAATAGTTGCGCTGTATACAATAATGGCAAGGAATTAATCCGTTACCGAAAACATGCACTTCCAAATTACAGTGTTTTTGATGAAAAAAGATATTTTACACCTGGAAGTGAAACTGCTGTTTTTGAACTTCATGGCATTAAAATAGGAATTAATATTTGTGAGGATATTTGGTACTCCAAGCCAGCGCGCTTATCTAAATCAGCTGGTGCTCAGTTAATAATTGTTATAAACGGATCCCCTTATCAGAAAGATGGTCAAAATATAAGAGAATCGACAATTAAAAGAAGAATTTCTGAAGTAAAAATACCAATTGTTTATCTGAATTTAGTTGGTGGCCAAGATGAATTAATATTTGATGGTGCGTCTTTTGTCATGAACGAAAAAGGTGATGTGACATATCGAGCGCCTGCGTTTGAAGAGACGATCGCGTGTATTGAGTTTGAACGTATACAGAAAACTATAGTACCAATGAGTAACTCAATAGAGCCTAAATTAGAGGAAATAGAGAGTATATATAAGGCATTAGTAAAGGGGACAAGGGATTATATTTCGAAACATAATTTTCCCGGAGTTGTATTGGGTTTATCTGGAGGTATAGATTCAGCGTTAACCCTTGCTATTGCTTGTGATGCGATTGGGAGTGATAATGTTAGAGCTGTGATGATGCCATTTAAGTATACTAGTAAAATGAGCCTTGAGGATGCTCAATTACAGTCTTCAATCCTAAATATTCAATATGATATTTTACCGATTGAGACACTTTATGATGCTGCGAATAATTTACTATTACCTATTTTTGATGGGGCAAAAGTGGATGCCACTGAAGAAAATATACAATCTCGTGCTCGCTGTATTTTACTTATGGCTATTTCTAATAAAACTGGATTAATGCTCCTAACTACTGGCAATAAAAGTGAGATGGCGGTAGGTTATGCAACATTATATGGAGATATGGCAGGTGGTTTTGCACCCATCAAGGATTGCACAAAAACGATGGTAAAAAAATTGGCAGAGTATCGCAATTCGCTTAATGAAGTTATACCTCAGCGTGTCATCGATAGAGAACCATCTGCTGAATTAAGAGAAAATCAACAAGACAGTGATTCGTTGCCTCCTTATGATCTGCTAGATCCAATTTTGGAAGCATTTGTTGAGGAAGATCTTTCGGTTTTGGAGATTGTTGAACGAGGTTACGATAAAACACTAGTTACCCGTATTCTAGAAATGGTTAAGCGTAATGAATATAAACGCAGGCAGGCGCCTCCTGGTATTAGAATTAGTAATCGTGCTTTTGGAAGAGATTGGCGATACCCAATTACCTCTGGTTATAACTTTCCTGATTAAAAAAGCAACAATTTAGACTATATCTTCTTTTATTTTATCTGAGCGGATTAAGTGTCTTTAGTTGTTCCCAGATGCTAGGACTGTTTGTATCATCATATTTGATTACAGGGTTAGCATCAGAATAATCCATAGGAGTAACATCAGAATAGTTTTCAGCTAGGATTCGTCTGGTATCAGAGGCTAAATCAAACATCCCTAGTTTTTCATAAGCAAGTATCATGATATCCAGAGACCCTCTATTACTTGGAACACCATTATATTGTTCTAATGCAGTTTTAGCGCGATTAAGAGCTGCAACGTAGGCGCCACTTCTCATATAATAATCAGCAACGATATTTTCGTATGCAGCTAATCTGTTCTTCAGATAAATCATTCTTAATTCTGCATCAGCTGCATATTCACTTGCAGGGTACCTACTGACCAATCTATCAAGAATTGAATATGCTTTTTCAACATCTTGGGGAGGCCTTTTGTTCATATCTTTACGGAAAGTTTTTTCTAAAATATCAGGCTCTTCATCAAAATAAGATAAAGCTTGGATATATAGAGCGTAGTCGATCTTTGGGGAGGTTGGATTTTCCCTAATAAATGCTTCGGTTTGATCTATAGTTTGTTCTTTTGCATTACTTTTATAGTAAGCATAAATTAACTCTAATTGAATCTGATTTGATAGATCACTGAATGGGAATCGTGATTGAATACTCTCAAAAATACCTATGGCTCGTCTGAAATTTCCTGCCTCTACCGCTGTCTGTGCAGTTTCATATGCTCTTACCAAGTCATTAATGAATTCCTCTTCAGCAGATTCTTCATTATTTGCACATGCAATCAATGTTAATATTATTAATGAAAGTAGTGTATTTTTGATTATGTATAGCATATTCAGTGAGATTTTTTGTTTAAAATGATTGGATTTAATTTTAATCTATTGCTGATTCTAGAGTATAACTCAACATAAATGAATTTTTTAATGGCAGCTTATGACGAATTATTCTAAAAAAATGATTATACCTGATGAGTTAGCAGGTAATAGATTGGATCTATCTGCAGCAAAGATTTTTTCTGAATTTTCTAGAAACAGAATAAAAAGCTGGATTAAAGATGGCTCATTGCTTGTTGATGGTCAGCAGTTAAGACCACGAGATATTATTAATGGTGGAGAAATTATTGAGCTGCAAACTGTTTTTACTGAACTTACTTACAGTAAAGCGGAGCCAATCATACTTGATATCAGATACGAGGATGAGCAGATAGCAGTTATTAATAAGCCCGTTGGCTTGGTTGTTCACCCTGGTGCAGGAAATTTAAATGGAACACTGATGAATGGATTGCTTCATCAATGGCCTGACTTAAATGAATTACCCAGAGCAGGCATAGTTCATCGATTAGATAAAGAGACTAGTGGTCTTATGGTGGTTGCGAAGACTCATATTGCTCATAACTCATTGGTTCGTCAGCTCGAAAAACGAGAGGTAACTCGTGAATATGACGCGATCTGCAATGGTGTTTTAACCGGAGGTGGAACAATTAATGAAGCTATCAAGCGACATCATGTGAATCGCAAAAAAATGACAGTGAGAGATGATGGTAAGGAAGCTATAACTCATTATCGCGTGCAACATCGTTTTAGAGCTCATACTCACATTAAAGTCAGTTTAGAGACGGGCAGAACACATCAAATAAGAGTGCATTTTGCTTATCGCAGGCACACATTAGTAGGAGACCCGCTTTATGGGAGATTAATGATTCCGGCAGGATGCTCATCCAAATTAAAAGAAGCATTAAGTGTCTTCAAAAGGCAGGCACTATGTGCCACCAAATTAAAATTAATCCATCCTTTAACTACTGAAGAATTAATTATTGAGGTACCTCCTGCGGATGATTTTAAAAATTTATTAAGTGTGATGCAGGAAGATTTATCATCAAATGAAGAATAAAATAGCTTTTTTGGAGGCGGTTTGGCCGGCACCTGCGAATATAATAGCAGGAACGACTCTAAGGCAACGTGGATTAAGTGGAGGGGCATACACAGCTCTAAATCTAGCAGCACATGTCGGAGATGATGTCATAGCAGTAAGAGAAAATCGTTCATTACTCAAGACATCGCTCTCTTTATCTGAGGAGCCTTGTTGGTTAAATCAAGTTCACGGTACTGAAGTCGCGATAAACCCATGTAATAAAACGACAGTGACTGCTGATGCAAGTATTGCAACCATACAAAATAAAGTGTGTGTTGTGATGACAGCAGACTGTCTACCATTATTGATCACAAACACATCAGGTAGCATGGTAGCGGCTATTCATGCTGGATGGAGGGGCCTGGCTTCTGGGATTATTGAGAATACTATTGCAGCAATGAATTGCAATGTGAATGAAATATTAGTCTGGTTAGCTCCTGCTATCTCACAATCGGCGTTTGAAGTGGGTGATGAGGTTAGAGAGATTTTCCAACAAGAAAATATAAAGTTCTTAGAATGTTTTAAAATTAATAGTCGTAAACGATGGCAAGCTGACATATATCAGTTGGCAAAAATAAATTTAAACGCACTTGGAATTTATAATATATTTGGTGGAAAGGATTGCACTTACAGTGATTCAGAAAAATTCTACTCATATCGAAGAGATGGTGCTTGTGGCAGGATGGCAAGTTTAATATATATGAAAAGTTAAGATCTTTATTTTTCATAGCATAATAAATTTAAATTTATTCAGAATTTTGACCTTCAAGAGTATACTAGTGATTAGCGGAGACTCTCATGCCAATATATGAATATGAATGTAAAAATTGTGCGCATACTTTTGATGAATTGCAAAAGATGAATGATGATCGATTAGTAGATTGTCCTGAGTGTGGGTTACCTGAATTAGCTCGATTACTATCAGCACCAAGTTTTCGTTTAAAAGGTGGTGGTTGGTACGAGACTGATTTCAAGAAAGATAATCAGCGCAATATTTCAAAAAATGATAATGATGTGAATAAAACTAAATCATCGACAACCAATGAAACAAAGGCAAAAAATAAAGAAAAGAGTAAGGCGACAACAGTAAAAAAAAATAATAAGAGTAGCTAAAAAAGTGATGAAAAATATACAAAAATACTTAATTGCAGGTTTACTAGTTTGGTTACCAATTGTGGTGACCGTGTTGCTATTTCGTTTTTTGATTTCTCTTATGGATCAGACGCTTATTCTCCTGCCACCACAAATTAGACCTGAATCTCTACTTGGATTTTCATTACCAGGGCTCGGGGTTATTCTGACTTTACTGGTTTTATTGGTGACAGGTATATTTGCTGCCAACATAGTTGGAAAAACTATGGTTGGTATTGGGGAGAGAGCCTTGAAACGTATCCCCGTAGTACGGTCTGTTTACTCTGCGGCGAAAAATTTTTCAGAACTTGTGTTTTCTGAAACAGGTCAATCGTTTAAGAAGGTCTTGCTCATAGAGTACCCAAGAAAAGGAATATATAGTCTCGCTTTTCAGACTTCGACTGCATTAGGTGAGGTGCAAAAGAAAACGGGTTCAGATGTGGTTTGTACTTTTGTACCGACAACTCCTAATCCTACTTCCGGATATATCATTATTTTACCTAAGGAAGATGTTATAGAAATGGACATGAGTGTTGATGAGGCATTTAAAATGATTGTCTCTTTAGGGGTTGTTGTACCTATATGGAGTGAAGAAAATTTAGCTGATTTACCGATAAAGTCATCGTTAGATGATAGATAAATTTATTAAAAATTTTTATATTAAACATAAATAAGGAAAGAATCTTGCAGATGAAATCGTTAATCCGTAGTATTTCGTTTTTTTCTACTTGATAAGAACTATTATGCGAAGTCATTATTGTGGTGAAGTTAACAGTCGACTTGAAGGCAAGGAAGTTTCCATTACGGGATGGGTGCACCGTCGCCGTGATCATGGCGGTGTAATCTTTGTTGATTTAAGAGATCGTGAGGGACTGGTTCAGGTTGTTTTTGATCCTGATAGTAAAAAAATCTTTTCTGAAGCTGAAAGGATACGTGGTGAGTATGTGTTAGCAATTACTGGCCAAGTTCGCGCGAGGCCTGAAGGAACAAAAAATGCTGGTATGAAAACTGGTGAAATCGAAATTTTAGTAACAGATTTAGTAACCTTGAATGATTCATTGACACCCCCTTTTCATCATGATGAGAAGGCAAATGAAGAGCTTAGATTAAAATACCGTTACCTTGATTTACGCCGAGATCACATGCTCGCTAATTTACGTCTGCGTCATGCGGTTACAAGAGAATTAAGATTATTTCTTGATGATGCTGGTTTTATTGATACAGAGACACCTATGCTCACTCGAGCGACACCAGAAGGTGCAAGAGATTACATTGTTCCGAGCAGAACCCACCCAGGAAAATTTTTCGCCTTACCGCAGTCCCCACAGATATTTAAGCAACTGCTTATGATGTCAGGTCTAGATCGTTATTATCAAATTGTAAGATGCTTCAGGGATGAGGACCTTCGGGCTGATCGCCAACCTGAATTTACTCAACTTGATATTGAAATGAGTTTTGTCGATGAAGATAAAGTCATGAGTACAATGGAGGAATTAGTTCGGGTAGTTTTTAAAAAGGTTATGAACGTCTCTTTACCAAAGAGCTTCATAAGAATGCCTTATGCTGAGGCTATGTATAGATTTGGTTCAGATAAACCTGACTTAAGAATCTCACTGGAGTTAATCGATTTATCAGATTTAATGTCGAATGTAGAATTTAAAGTTTTTTCTGGCCCAGCAAATGATCAAGAAGGGCGTGTAGCAGCTATTTGTGTACCTAATGGTAGTCAAATGAGTCGTAAAGAGATAGATGATTATACAAAATATGTTGGTCGTTACGGAGCTAAGGGCTTAGCTTATATTAAGGTTTTGGATCTCAAAAACAAAGAAGAAGGTTTGCAATCACCAATACTAAAATTTCTTCCTGATAATGTTGTAACAGAAATTATGACAAGAACTGCTGCCAAAAATGGTGATCTAATATTCTTTGGAGCCGATAAAGTTAATATTGTCAATGATTCGCTGGGTGCCTTACGAGTTCGTTTAGGTGAGGATCATGATTTAATTGAAAAAGGTTGGCAACCACTTTGGATAGTTGACTTTCCAATGTTTGAAAAAGATAAAACTTCAAACCAATGGACTTCATTACATCATCCGTTTACTGCTCCTGCAATATCAGAAGTTGATGAATTAAATAATAACCCTGGAACAGTTCTCTCTAAAGCTTATGATATGGTGCTTAATGGTTCTGAAATT
>CABXJW010000015.1 GCA_902512585.1 uncultured Woeseiaceae bacterium
TTTTATTTTGATATTTACATGTTGCAGTGTGAATGCGAATGAAATTTTCTTTGCAAGTTGGGGTGGGGCATATCAACGTGCCCTAGAAAGTGCTTGGTTGGATCCATTTTCAGAAGCCAGTAATATCGAGATATACAGGGATACAGAGCCTGAAATTGCAAAAATCAGAGCCATGGTTGATACTGAAAATGTTCAATGGGATATCGTGACGGGTGGTGGTGAAACCTTGATGAAAGGCATTGAATACAACTTATTTACGAAAATAACTGCTGAAATGGTGGATCAAACATCTATATTAGATTCAATTAAAAATCAATATGGTGTTCCTACCGAAATCTATTCGACAGTAATTGCTTTCTCTAAAGACAAATTTCCTGATGAAAAACCAAAAACGTTTTCAGATTTTTGGGATATCAATAAATTCCCAGGCAGAAGAACGCTTCCTGATGACCCAGCTGCAGTTTTGGAAGCTGCGCTGCTTGCTGATGGGGTAAATAAAGCAGAAATATATAAATTATTAAATACAGAACAGGGTCTAGAGCGTGCTTTAAATAAAATAAGAGAAATTAAAGATCATGTTACTTTTTGGTGGTCAAGTGGCGCACAACCAGTTCAAGCGCTGGGTAGTGGGGAGGTTGATCTTGCACTTGGTTGGAATGGTCGATTTCAGTCAGGGATTGATAATGGATTGAATATAGAAATGGCTTGGAATGAGAGTATTTCTCATGTTGGTTATATGATGATTCCACGAGGAGCTCCTAATCAAAAACAGGCCTTAGAGCTACTTAATTATATTACTCAACCTCAAATTCAAGCAAAAATTAGTAGTTTTATTTCATATGGACCAGCGGGTGAAGAAGCACTTAAGTACATTGATGAAGAGACAATGATTAAGCTACCATCCACTAAAGAACGAATAAACAATACATTATTTATGGATATCTCTTGGTGGGCAAATCATTCAACTCAGGCTCTAGAGAAATATCTGCTAGTGATACAGGAATAACCATTGAATAAAGTCATACCTGAACTGTGGTTTTCTGCAGAAGAATATCAAGCACGGATCTCAAAGATACAGAATAAAATTAATGATTTAAAATTAGATGCATTAATCGTATTTTTTCCTGAGAGTGTGACCTGGGCAACTGGATTTTTTACTAGAGGTTATTCTTCTTTTCAATTTGCCATCATTCCTGCATCTGGTCAATCGCATATTGTTTGCAGGGATGTGGAAGAATTTTACATAAAAAAAACTACTCAATACTCAAGTTACACTCTCTGGAATGATAGTGATGATAAAGTCAGTATTGCTGCAAGAGCAATTGAATCTGTTTTAGGTAAGCAATCTACAGTAGCAATTGAAGAGCATGCTTGGTCATTATCAGTAGCAAAATATCGTGAAATTAGGAATCGACTCACAGGATATAAATGGCAAGATGGATCAGATATCGTCAGTGACCTAAGATTAATTAAATCTGCAGCAGAGATAAAATATCAAAAAAGGGCGGGACATGCAGCAGAGATGGGGATGTCGGCAGCTATTGAGATGGCTATTCCAGGAAACTCTGAACGAGATATGGCTGCTATTGTCTGCAGTGAAATGATTATAAGTGGTAGCGATCGAGCCGGTCCGGGAGTTTTATCATCTGGTGAGAGAGCGATGTATTTACATGGTGGTTTTAATGACAGAGTATTTAAGGAAAAAGACAAAATTCAACTAGAAACAACACCGCATGTTAAATATTATCATGCGCGGTTTATGCGACCCATTATGGTTGGCGATGCTACTGATGAAGATTTTAAGTTAGTAGAATCATTGATAAGAATTCAAGATGAAGCTCTAAAAGAGGTAAAACCCGGTATTTTAGCTACAATTCCTGACAGCATATACAGAGAGGCATTGTTGAATCTTGGTATTATGGAAAAATACACAAACAAAACCTTTTACTCTATTGGGCTTTTAATGGAACCAAATGGTGGTGAACCTTTAGAGGCCCATCCGCTAGCGACATGGAGATTTATGGAAGGAATGACATTCCATACCTATCTCTTAGTTAATGGGTTTGGTATGTCTGAAACAATACATATAACTGAAAATGGTTATGAAAGATTAACAAATTTTCCTAGAAGGTTATTTATTGGTGGAAAATCAATTTAATTGAACTATGTATATAAAGACATCAAAATGGTCATGGCTAGCGGTAACACCAATGATGATATTTTTATTGGGAATATTTGTTTGGCCTGTATTTTCTTTCCTCATGCTAAGTTTTGGCGACAGCTTAAGCGCTCCCTCATTTGTACATTATCAAAAAATTATTACGACACCAATCTATCGGCAAATAATTTTTAACACCTTTAATATCGCACTCTTAGTAACAATTTTTTCTGTCATTTTTAGTTATCCGATTGTGTATTTGCTGGCTAACGTATCTAAGCGTATGAGAAAGTTCCTATTTATTCTTGTATTGCTGCCTTTTTGGACTAGTGCACTAGTTAGAACAACAGCTTGGATTGTGATTCTTCAGCGAAAAGGAATTCTTAATGAGATGCTTTTGTTTACCGGTATCTTTAATGAACCAATCTCATTTATATATAATTTTTCGGGTGTCTTAATAGGAATGACGCATGTGTTAATGCCGTTTGTTATTTTCCCTCTCTATGCGGCATATAAAAATATAGATTACTCTCTTATTGAGGCGGCAGAGAGCTTAGGATCAAAGTCTTATCAAACAGTTAAGCGTCTCATCATACCTTTGACCATGCCTGGTGTAATCGCCGGATCTATCATTGTTTTTATGAGTGCGATTGGTTACTACATTACTCCTGCCTTGATGGGTGGGCCAAAACAAACAATGATTGCCATGTTGATTGAAAATAATATCAATCGAACTTTAAACTGGGAGCTAGCTGCAGCCTTATCATCGGTATTATTATTCTCAACACTGATTCTTTTTATTATTTTTCAAAAATATTTTGGATTTGATAATTTATTGAGTAGTAATTCACAAAAAGGTTCGAGTCAGTTCTATAAACGAAAAGAAAAATTTTCTCCCTCAAAGATTACAATGTATTTTTTAGGGGGGCTAGTTTGCGTTTTTCTTATCGCGCCAATTGTTATTGTTTTTCCAATGAGTTTGAGTGCATCACCTTTTCTAGAGTTTCCACCTCAAGAATACAGCCTTAGATGGTATGAAAGTTTTTTTTCGGATAACCGATGGCTAAGAGGATTATGGAACTCTCTAATTGCCGCTGCAGTTACAATTGCTATCTCATTGCCAATCGGAACACTTGCTGCGGTAGGAGTGAATGAAATGAAAAGAAAGACTCGTCTTTGGTTGGAAACTCTCTTTATTTTACCCATGGTGATACCAGTAATAATATTTGCCATTAGTCTATTTTACTTTATTGCCCCACTAAGACTGAATAATTCAGCAGTTACATTAGGTATTGCTCATAGCGTACTCGCCATGCCATTTGTGTTTCTAACAGTCAGTGCATCTTTAAAAAATTTCAATAAAAATTTGGAGCTTGCAGCATACAGTTTAGGGGCATCATGGAAAACTATGTTCTGGAGGATAATGTTGCCCTCCATTACGCCAGGTATCATTGCTGGTGCTATTTTTGCTTTTATCCAAAGTTTTGATGATGTTATTTTGGCGCTGTTCTTAACAAATATAAAATCCAGAACACTGCCTAGGATAATGTTTGAAGGTGTTGCTCATGAAATAGATCCTACGATTGTCGCAATATCAGGATTATTAATAACCCTGACTGTCTTATTATTTGCCATTAATGCATTATTTGCATCGGAAAGAGAAAATGACCCAAACATTTAAGAATACACTCACTATTAAAAATTTAGAGAAGAGTTTTAATGACGTAATGGCATTGAATGATATTTCTTTAGAAGTGCAAGAGGGTGAATTTTGCAGTCTCCTTGGTGCTTCTGGGTCTGGTAAAACCACTTTATTAAGGGTGATAGCTGGTTTTGAATCTCCAGACAAAGGCTCCTTAGAAATAAACGGAAGAAATTTAAACTCTTTACCTATAGCGAATAGGAATATAGGTATGGTATTCCAAAATTATGCACTTTTTCCACATATGAGCGTGAGAGAAAATGTGGCTTTTGGTTTGGAGATGCAGAAATTAAAAAAAATAGATATAAATACAAGAGTGAATGAGGCATTGAAGCTGGTAGATTTAAGGAATGAAGCTACGAGATTTCCTAATCAACTCTCGGGAGGACAACAACAGAGAGTCGCACTAGCAAGGGCAATAGTTATCAAACCGTCGTTATTATTAATGGATGAACCACTTGGTGCTCTCGATAAAAATCTAAGGAAAGAGATGCAAGCACAAATAAAAGAATTGCATAAGAATATTAATGCAACCATCATTTATGTAACGCATGATCAGGAAGAAGCAATGTATCTATCTGATCGAATCGTTTTACTTGATCAGGGAAAAATTATTCAATCTGGAACATGCAAGGAACTTTACTCATCCCCAAAAAATAGAATGGTTGCCAATTTTCTTGGTGAATGTAACTTCATTAAATTAGAAGACGGTAGAAATATCACCATTCGTCCTGAATCATTTGCAGTTTTAGATCGTAAAACAAGTGAAAACGGTATTGAAGTGACCATTAAAGATCTTGTTTTTCTTGGCAGTTACACGAAACTGATTGGTAGCTATAATCAGCAGGAGATTACAGCTACATTTCGCTCAAGTGATCTAAACCCAAATATTAGAAAGCTTGATAAAGTTCACCTTATCTTCAATAAAGAATGTTTAATTAATCTATAGATTTTCTAAAATCCTTAAAAGTAGAGCTAGAAAATAGAAAAACAAACATCTTGAAAAAAAACTCTAGTCGCTTAAAAAGGAGTGACTACGGAGCAACTCCTATTCCTGTTCCACTACGATTTCTTTGCCAGTTTCTAGCACCTAAGCAAGATCTAAATAAAGAACCGTTTACTCTAGTGGCACCAGTTCCAGAAACTGTTCCACCTTGTGTAAACACAAAAACATAGACAATTTCATCATCTCCTGCAGCTTCTTGGGCACATTCATAGCGATCTGTCTGTAGTTTTGAATAAGAACCCAGACCATCACCCATCCAATTATAAGTGGGAGGATGTTCTGGTTCAATTTCAAGAAACTCAGCACAGCCACTCAATAGAATTACTACTGATATTAGAATTAGATGTTTCATATTCATCTCCTTTTGAGCAAAGTATCAGAATAAAAGAACCTAATAAACTGGTATCCAATTATTTCTTTTATTTTCAATTAACTTGTTCCCATACCCATCATAGACTCAGCTTAACTCCATCTGATGGATCTATCAAAGCACGTGCTATGCTATTGATATTGGTTACAGGAGAAATAAGATGAATAAAATACTAATGCTAGCTATATTATTAATTGTAGGTACTGCTCAAGCTGAAATTGTTATCGTGGAATCAAGTCCAGTTGAAAGGGTAAATGAAAATACTCCGGTATCACTGGGCATTACAGTTGTTTGTATTGGTGGTCATATTTTTTTAAAAGACACAACCAGTTTAATACAAATGTATACAACAACAAAATTTTTTACAGAACCTTTTCCAGTGAAGTGTAAAAATTATAAAAAATAAAAGGAGAGATAAATGACTGTAAGCGTATTACTAGAGGGCGTATTAAAAGAAGGTTTAGTAGATGAATTTACTCAAATTTGTAAAGGTGCTTTTCAAGTCACCCGTGCATACGACGGTTGCCAGGGAATTAACTTAACTTTAAATGTTGAAAACCAAAACAATTTTGTATTGACTGAGGCTTGGGATTCCAAAGAGCATTATGAGAAATATCTTGCCTTTAGAACAGAAGATGGAACAGTTGATGCTATTACATCAATGTGTGCTGAAGGTCCAACTATTAGGATATTTGATATAACGGATGCTTAAATCAAGAGTAATAATCTTATTGGAGTTCATTTAATCTCAGCCTTCACAAGAGTTTGTTAGTTGTGTAGGCTTTGCTTATGAATAAAAGCATCTTCTCAATTAACAGTCTTTCCAAGTACAATGAACTGTTTCAGATCGTTGGTGTGATTGGTCTGATTGCTTCATTAATCTTCGTGGGTTTAGAGTTGAGACAATCACAAGAAATAGCCTTGATTGATCAACAACAAGAGAGAGTTCATCTTGTAGTTGGAATACAACAGAGATGGGCTGAGAATGGAATAGATTTTATTGATTGGTTAGAAAATGGTGTAAATAAGGAAAATAGAGAATTTGTTGTTTCTCTAAAAAATAGTTTTTGGAATATCTATGATCTCGATTACCAGTTATATCGGAAAGGGTATAGAGATGAAACTCAATTTCTTATAAAACTAAATAATGGAATGATACGAAATTTGAATGGGCGTAATAGAGAAGAATGTATAATCGCAAAAAGGATATGGGAACGAAGAAAGGCTGGAATACATCCGGATCTTAGAAAGTTGGTCGAAAACCTGCCCAACACATGTGAATCATTAATGAGTGAAGAAAATTAGGAAATGAATAAAAGTATTGAGCTCTTCATCAATCAAGAATATTGTTAATTTTTGCATTTAAATGGAACTCATTTAACAATTCATTAAGTAATTTTGGTTTTAAAGCGGCTAAGTTTCGACTTTCAAAGGGATCAGTATTAAGATCATAAAGCTCCCAATCTCCTTCGAGCTCTTTTAGAAGTTTCCATTGACCTCGCTGCATAAAATGTTTGCCCGAGGCCGATAGAATAATAGCTTCGTCATCCGAATGAATAGAAGAAACATTACCTCGAAGAACGCTAGCGAATGATTTGCCACGAATGGATAAAATATCCCTACCATTAAGAAGTGGGGCTGGGTGATTAATCCCAGCCAATTCAAGTAAGCTAGGTAAAACATCCATATTATTAAGATAATGCCTATATATTGAGTTCGGATACTTAATTTCAGACCAGTTAGCAAATGCTGCCACGCGAACACCACCTTCGTATACAGTGCCTTTACTACCTCGAAACGGCGCATTAACCGCATCTGCCCAGCCTTGCCCCATGTTTGCCCAGGAGCTACCTTTTCCTATGTTTTCAGGGTTATTGTTAAATGATCGATTTTTGACATAGCTGGGCGGACCTCCGAATATTGGACCGCCTTGAGCGCCATTGTCATTAATTAAAAGAATTAAGGTATTCTCGAATTCATTAATACTCTTTAGGTAATCCAATAGACGACCGATCTCTTGATCGAGGTGACTGATCATAGCTGCATAAATCTCTATAACTTTGAGTTGCAGTGCTTTTTCTTCGGCACTAAGACTATCCCAAGGTGGTGCATTAGATTTATATGTATTGACCTTAATGCCTTCAGGCAAAACACCGAATTTTGTTGCCGAGATAAGGCGCTTTTCGCGTAATATCTCATAGCCTTCTTCATAATTATCTTGAGTTAAATATTCCATCCCAGGTGGCATATGTAAGGGCCAGTGTGGCGCTGTGGGTGCGAACAAGGCAAAAAATGGTTGCTTGCTTTTTTGGTCTTCTTTGAAGAAAGAAATTAGTTGATCCGTGAATAGTGTTGTCGAGTATATGGGATCTTTTGGCTCAGAAAATGCTTTCCCATTGTATGTATATCGTGACTCATGAAATATAGACTGGAAGTGCCCACCACCGCTTGGAATAAGGGCGAATGATTTACTAAAACCACGTTCGGTTGGGTCAATTAATTCTGTTCCGCTGAGACCCCATTTACCAGCAAGATAGGTACGATAACCTGATTTATCCAAGATTTCAGGAAGCGTAGCTATTCGATCAACAAGATGGCGTTCATAGTTTCGTTCGCCCCGGAAGCGCTCAATATCTCTTTGTGTTCCAAGACCAGCTTCATGATTACCAGTTCCAGAAATAAGCATAGCCCTAGATGGCGCACAACTTAGATGCCCATGGAAGTTAGTAAATCGAATTCCATTTAATGCAAGACTATCAAGATTTGGCGTTTTCATATCATATCCGCCGAATGCGCCTATATCTGTAAAACCCATATCATCAGTTATAATGACAAGAAAGTTAGGGCGTTCGATCGAATTGTTTTGAATTTTATTAGATTTGTCTAGGTTGCAAGTAGCTAGAGAAATTACTATCAAGATACTGCCTAACAATTTCACTATTGTAGAAACAAAACACATCACACTATTACAACAGATATAACTGTGATCGTACAATGCTGTTTCTAATGAATGTATCAAAGTAGTGGTATGTTTTGGAATCGCTAGTACTAAACGGATTGGGAATTTGCGCAAGTTAAAACAAGGTGAATCCTGAAAAAGGTTACAAGATTTTTTGCTTCCTAGAAGTAAACTCAATAAATAAGCCAAAGCATACTGCAACGGATATATAGTCTTGCCACCCCAAGTTGCTAATTTTATATAGCTTTATGATTATAAGGCTAAAGAATTAGCTAAAGAAAAATGGATGAAGAAACGACAGGAGAACTAAATGAAAGAAGTAATTAAAACATTTTATATAGTGACAATTTTATCTGTACTTATAGGGATCAGTGGATTGTCTTCCGCCGCTCTTGCGGCAGATAACTCAAGTGATGATTTTACTTACGAATTTTATTATAAAGTGAAATGGGGCTATTTTGATGAATGGATGGAGTTGTATAAAAAGAATCACTACCCCGTATTACAACGATTACAGGAATTGGGTCGCATCGTTCATATGGAAGCAGCCTTTCCAATCGATCACGATGGCGAAGCCGACCGTTGGGATATTCGATTTACAATTGTCTATCCAGATGCGAAAACCGCGTATGAAGATTTCGATCGAGCCGCTATCCTAGAAGAATTGTACCCTGACCAGGAAACCTTTAGAAAGGAGGAACAACGACGCTTCGAGTTGCTCGTTGAACACAAAGACATGATTATCTCATATGATGACCTTTCCAAATGGTAGGTAAAAAGAGGGTTTAGTAGATGAATTTACTCAAATTTGTAAACGTGTATTTCAAATCACCCGTGCATTCGATGGTTGTCAAGGAATTAACTTAGCCTTAAATGTTGAAAACCAACACCTAGCTTCACAAAGTTTGTTAGCTTGTGTAGGCTTTGCTTATGAATAAAAGTATCTTCTCGATTAACAGTCTTTCCAAATACAGTGAACTATTTCAGATAGTTGGTGTGATTGGTTTGATTGCTTCTTTGATCTTTGTAGGTATGGAGTTGAGGCAGTCTCAGCAAATTGCATTGGTTGAACAACAAGTAGAGAGAACAAAAGCATTTACTGATCTATATAATACTGCGACAAATAATAATTTAGCTTATCTTCATCCAGAAAATGACTATGATAAATACGAAGTATTTTTTTATAACTTCCAACATATGTTCTGGAATATTTCAGAGACTGATTATTTAAAATACAGATTAGGATTGATGGATGAAAATATTTGGCAATCCAGATACGCGATTATGAAGAGAATAAAATCACGTGAATATCAGATAAATAGGCAGTGTAAAATTCTAGAGCGTGTATGGGAAGCTAAAAAAAGACAACTCGACGCAGAATTTATAAAACTTATTGAAGACATCCCATCAAGAGACTGTACTTAACCAACACCAAGCCTTCACAAGAGTTTGTTGATTGTGTAAGGTATTCTTATGAAATTTCAGAAACTATATCTACTAATAATCCTTTGTCTTTTCTCCAACGTGAGTTGGAGCGGTGAATGCTTACAAGGTGATTGCAAAAATGGACCCGGTACTTATCTTTGGGATAATGGCGATAAATATGTAGGTGAATTTAGTAATGGATTACCCAATGGAGAAGGTCTAATCACTACAGCCGATGGAGATGTTTATGAGGGAGGATTTAAAAATAGCAAATTTCATGGCCATGGAAAATGGTCAAGAGCAAATGGCGATGTATATGTAGGTGAATTTAATGATAACGATCCGCACGGATCTGGAATCTATAAAGTAAGTGATGGCAGAACTATTGAAGGAACATTTACAAAAGGGCAATTAACTGCAGGCATTTTGATTTCTCAAGATGGCAGTGCTACAGATGTTATAACTGGCGAACCAATCGAAAGAAGCACTATAGCTAATAGCAATGCCACAGATGCTATAACTGTTGCACCAGTTGATAGCAGTTCAGCAACAAATATCAAGGTTGATAAATCAGAAAATCGAAATTCAGCAATTTCGAAGCAAAAATATGTATTAAGAGAAGAATGCAAATTTATAGAAGATGCTGTTACAGGTGATTGGACTTTATCAGCAGGGAAACTGATTGAAGCTGATTGTAAAGATGGGCAAGGCTCTTTTACTTGGACTGATGGAACCAGATATGTTGGTGAGTATCAAGATAATCTTCCTCATGGACAAGGTACATACACTTGGGCTAGTGGCAGCAAATATGTTGGTGAGATTAAAAATGACAAAAGACACGGACAAGGTACACACACTTGGACTGATGGAACCAGATATGTTGGTGAGTGGAAAGATGATAAACGGCACGGACAAGGTACATTCACTTGGGCTAGTGGCAGCAAATACGTTGGTGAGTGGAAAAATAGCAAACGAACTGGACAAGGTACATACACTTGGGCTAATGGCAACAAATACGTTGGTGAGTGGAAAGATAGCAAACGAACTGGACAAGGTACATTCACTTGGGCTAGTGGCAGCAAATACGTTGGTGAGTACAAAGATGACAAGAGACACGGACAAGGCACCACCAATTACCATGACGGCTCCAAATACGTTGGTGAGTGGAAAGATGATAAACGGCACGGACAAGGCACCGGCACTTGGGACGGCAACAAATACGTTGGTGAGTGGAAAGATGACGATATTGATGGTTACGGAACTTTTACAGTAAAAGCATCGGCACAAGGAATAATGGATACAGCTTTAAGTAACCCTGAGATCGATAACACAATGTCATTGGGTTTAGCCGCAATTTCAGGAGTAACGACAAAAAAAGAATGGATTAGGGCGGGAGAATCTAGAGATGGCTCGCCTATAGGATTTGCTAATATCAATATAACTCATGCATTAATAGCAAGAGAATATGTTAATCATTGTGCAAGTTACGGTTTCATGAGGGCGAGTGATGCAGCGAACTTATATGAAGAACTAACGAATGGAATAAAGGTAAGTATCAGTAAAAACTTAGTCACTAGAGATTGGTTAAATAAAAAAAATAATGATGTCAAAATGGCCGCTAAACTACAAAAACCATTAATAGAAATAACTGACTTAAGAGAACTATGCAGAGAATTTAACAGCTTAAATAAACATTTCATTGTCATAAGAAATGAGTTTTGATGAAGAACTTATTATTTTAATTAAGCTAGTTAGACAAATCTACTTAACAGCCAAATCTGGCTAAAAATGTTCGACTGCTAGATTAGTACCCATACCACCCGCCATGTCACACTGCCGTACCCACCTAGATGCTTTGGATTTTCCGCGTCAGAAAAAAAGTAGGACAACTAATGAGTGACTTGCAGATAAGATGAGTTGTATAATCACCGGCCAGATAATTTTTGAAGTAGCGTTCAATAGATAATTATCGGGGAGAAGTAGAGGGTATATGCCATACATTTGCCATACAGCTCATAGATAAGAAATACTCTATCAGGCTGAAACCCTTACAATTAAAGGTATGGAGAGCTGGCTGAGTGGTCGAAAGCGCTCCCCTGCTAAGGGAGTATGGGTTAATAGCCCATCGAGGGTTCGAATCCCTCGCTCTCCGCCACATTCTTGTAAGTCAATAAAATAAGGGTTTTCAAGATATACATATTAAAAATGTAGTACAAATGTAGTACATTCTGTAGCATTTAAACCCAAAATAACCTCAAATTTTTACACACGAAAGTGTGCATAGACTGCGTAATGTCTTAGTCCTAGCTAGGTGCGGGCAGAGTGCCATACCGGTATGGTGGGGTATCAATAAGGTAGTCAAACATTTTTAGCCAGAATTGGCTGTTAAGTAGATTAGTTTACTTATCATTTGCTAAATGGAATCTATCTAATTGATCTAACAAATCATCATACTCATTAGGTACATTCATACAGTTTGCAGCTACCATATAACTTTCATATGATTTTGAAGTTGGGGTAAGAATCGCATAATAAAGTAAATTCCAATCATTCTTGTAGTAACGATTCATTCGTAAAACAAATGGTTCATTCGACATATATATAGTGTCATCACTTAAAAATAACTTTCTTTGATTTTCTCCAATACGATTAGGATTAGCTCTACTGTAGTTAAATACTCTATTAGAAGTGCGTTGTGATAGGTCATCCCATCCCCCTCCTATTACCTGTATTCTTTTCGCATAGCCATAAGTAAATGCATGATCGATATGTAGAACATAGACATTACCATCAACTCCAATTGAATAGCTGAAAGCAATTGTCACTAGTGTGCCTTCTTCTTCCCCTTCAAGATAACCTTCGGCTTCACTGCTTTTTCCTTCATTTAGTTTCAGGATATGTTGATCTTGGACTTCGCAAGTAAATTTAAATTTACCAGTAATCGAATCTGCCAAAACTGAAATCGGCAAAAAGAGTAAAACGCCTAATAATATCTTCTTCATTTTATTGCCTAAACTATTGGTGACTAAATTAACAATTTATAGAGTTGTTTTCGACTTCACATCTTTCAACAATATTTTCAACGGCTTTTTTGAAATCAAAATCCAATTGAAGCTGACTCCAACTTTTTCCATCTATCTTAGCTTCAGCATCTGGTATATATAGTTTAACCGTAATCATAATCATACAAACGGTTATTATTGTTAAGAGTTTATTATTCATAATTATCTCCTGATGATCCTTACATTAAATTAATCTCTTTATCTATTCTTCCTCTGGTGGCTGCTCACACCCAAACATTTCAATACCAAACTTTTCAGTACCAATCGTAAGTTTTCCTCTATCTCTACTTAAAAGCCAAACAGAAGCTAATGGTCCAAAATCTGTACCACCCGGTAACCCAAATTTGTTCTCTGATTCATCAACTATAGATCCAATTAAAGTATCGCCGTCTTCAGTGTATTGGTTGGTATAAAATCTTCCTCCATCAGGAATTGGATATATGGTGTTGCCAAAAGCAACCTGAGCATAGCCATCATAGTCTTTTAAAATCATTATGTATGCTTTCACAGCAATGGCTTCTCCTTTTGAGATATTGCCATTCTCATCCATATTTAGAATAGTTCCGTTAGGTACAGTATTTCCTTCATCATCAACATCTTCCGATGAGCATCCCCAGAACTCAGATTCTTTAGAGGTCGCCAATAGCTCTATCCAATCTAAAGAATCATCATCCGTATTATCCTCCTGACTCCAGAGTGGATTGGATAAAAAAAGTATCAATATGATTAATCTTTTAATAGTGACAGTATGCAATCTCTTCTCCTTCTGAGGTTATTACTAATCTTCCATCGTGGAATATCGGGAAATATTGGCTACTGCTACAACCGCCTACACCAATGTATTTGATGTTGTGTTTATCGTCATTGATAGCCCATTTGAATGTAGTGACTTCACAAATACCTGAACCTTCATAATGATCGATTGCGTCATCAAACAATAACTGAAGAGACGATGTATTAACTTTCTTATCACTAATTATAATCTCACCAAGACTGCTCGTATTACAGCTTAGATAATCTTTTTTTTGATACTTCTGAAATTCATCATCAAAATTACCCAGTCGATCATTATTGCTCGCTCTTTTAAAAAGATTACCATCTTTATCAAACCATTCTTCGGAGATAACTAAGTAGTCTCTATACCAATATTGATCGTATTTAAATTCGGCAGATTTAAAATTGGTTCTAAGCTCCAGAAGCCCATCTCTGTAATGCTCCAGAGAGACAGTTCCATCATCATTTTCAATGTGTTTTTGATAGTTCTTATTATCTTGTGACCAAACTAAGTTAAAGGAAAGAAGAGCTATTATTAATATTTTTGACTTATGCAATTCTTTTAATCTTCTTTAATGGAAAGCAAAAATAATGCTCCAGCCAAGCATATGCCACCAAAAAACCAAATCATATCCAGAGCATACCAACTCCAACCAGCCCAGAGCGAATCTCTTAGTAAGAAAAATCTTACAATAGTAGGTGCTAGCTCAAGCTCCCTTCCCAAACCATCTATTGCTGGGTCTGGTCTAACAAAATATGCGAGAAAGCCTGCAATAAGAACAGATATAAATATTATTACTGCGAATAGTTGTAAAACCCTATTCATTTTTTTAGACAGTCTTTAATTGTAAATACCCTTTCTTCAGTCACATTTCCTTTCTTGTCTTTTGATAGGATCTTGATATTGAGATCAGGAAATAGAAATATAGGACCATCTCGAGGCTCACAGATACTGCTATTTTTTATAGTATCAATTATCTTGAAACTCTTATTAACTTGATATTCATAAGTTATAGTTCTACTTTCAATGTCTAGAGTAGATCTTACAAGCGTGACATTTGAGTTATATTTTATTGGCAAAGATTGATTCGCTAATTCATTTACATATTTAAGAAATTCAATATTCTCATCACTAGACCAGAATTTTTCTATACATTCTTTTGAATCATCTGGACAAGCCAATGAAGCCATTGAGAGCTTCGAGAGATTGATTGAAAATAAAAGCAGAAAAATAATTCGTAAAATCATCAATAAACCATACATAAATTCATATTTTTTGTGAAGTATTGAATACAAATCTTAAAAATTCTATTATGAATATAATGCTCTAAGAGGTTCTTTAGTTATGCTAATAGTTAGATGTTTTAAATGTGGATACGAATTAGTTCCATCTCAAAAGGTATATGGTTCAGGAAAAGAATATAAACATCGTGAGCGTGATACAGATGGTTTAGATATTTTCTGTTGTTGCAGATTCTTTTGCAATGCTGATTTTAAAATTGATATGAAGCATTATTTAGAAAATAGGGAGACAGAGGGCTTCATAGCTAATACAGTTAGTGCAAAATTAGACTTTTGTGATGGATATGACAAACCACCAAAAAGGAAAAAGAGATTTTTTGAAATCTAAGTTTCTCTAATTTGTGAAGGCTAGGTGTTGGTTTTGATAATGAAGCAGTTTAATTCAACAATATGTTCTAATAATGAAATCACCATTACTTTGCTTCCTTGATATGCTTCTTGGTAGCTGAACAATCCCAATCAATTTTTGTTTCTGTATTTGCCATAACTACAATTACTTAACCCAACATCTCAAAATCCACACTTATTACCATCTGTTCTCCAGTTATAACTGCAACGATGACAATGGAACTCTGGAGAAGCATCTTCATAAATAATATCTCCACCATAAACATCACCTTTTTCTGAGAGTTCTTGAACGTGCTTGAAACTCATATGCCCATAAAAGTATTCTCCAACTTCATCAGACTTGTTACATTTTGGGCATTTGGTTTTCATAGTTAAAGCATAGCACGTGCTTTGATAGATTCATCAGATGGAGTTAGACTGAGGTTATGAGAAGACTATTCCTCCTGTTATTCCTATCACCATTATCTTTTGCTCAAGAAGTTAAAAATATAGATTTTAGTTTATCTTGTAAAATTACAGGTCAAGTAGAGATTAGAACGGAAGATGGTAAGTCTTATATATCAACCAAAGGCTATGAAGATAGTTTGAAAAATGACGATGTATTTAAAATAAAATTTATTTTTAATTCAAGAAGAGATACTGATTTCTATTCCTTAGTAATTAATACTGATGAAGTAAGTTATGTCAATAGAGTGGTCGGATATATGGGTAGTGTAAATTCCGAGTTTGAACTGAGAGGACTAAACTTTGTTGATCAAGCCGGCTATAATGGTAAGCACCATTTAGACGATGATAAATTGATTATAAACCATAGTAATATTTATACCTCTATTCATCTTCAGTTGCGAAGATACAATAAAAATGATTATGAGATGATGATTTCAGAAGGTGCAACGATTGGATATCCAAGTGGCACTATAACTGCAAATTGTATGAATATGCCTAGTGAATATGAGGAAATTATTTCTACAATTAAAGCTATTGAAAAAAATAAGTGGGGAAAGCTTTAACCATAGCTATAGTTTTTAGATCCTCTTAATCAAACTCATCTCTTTATAAACATCTGGCATAGCTGTTGAATACATTAGCATCTCCATTGTGTCCTTATCAGATTCTTTAACTATAAAACTGTCGTGAACTGTTAACGCAGGTACATCATACAAACAAGCCTGATGTGCTATTTCAAAGAGTATGTTTTGTTCCCACCAAGAGTAATGCTCACCTTGAGCTTCACCTTGATAGAAGAACTGCTGCAATGATTTAAAGCGTTGCTCAACAGCATCAACCATTTCAGTTGTAGATAGCGTTGCCTCTCTTTTTAGATCAATGAGATCTTTATTTTTACACATAGTATCAAACCGAGCTGACGATGCTTGCCTACTCTCTGAGTTCAACATACATCTATTTACTAGGACTTTGATTAACTCTCTATCCACACCCTCAATTGCATAAACATCTTCATCTTGAGGAAAATAATTACCATAACTAATTGAATTTAAGGTATTGAGCTTAGAGGCGTTATAATCAAGTTCTACTGTTGCTTCACCATCAATAGTAATAGTGGCTCTATCGGCTTTAGAAACGCTGTTAGACATCCAATAATTGCCTACTCTGCCTCCATATAAGAGACTTTTATTAGAATCCCAATCACGATAGGAACGACGCAGGATAATGTCCTCAAAGACTTCACCAGTACTCTCTACTTTTATTGAATGTTTATTGAGATAATTACAATAATTTGTCATTAACAGTTGTGTATGTACGGTATAAGTCGAATCCTTATACTCAAGCATCCTGCCACCATCAGTTTTCTTTTCCCGGAGAATAACTAAACAAGGATTATTAGTAACCAAAGTATCTATACCAATGCCTAAGTTCTCAGCTAAGTCCAGCACACCTTGAGTAGATATGACCTCTGTTCTTAATGCATAAGAGTTCTCAGAAGAATGTTTGAATTTATTTTCACCGAGAGTTTGTTTTATATAACCTGCTTCAGCCAGTTTATCCATAACTTCTTTTAATGGTTTTTGCCCAATCTGAAGTGGATTGAATCTAGTACCTGTGGTGGCTTTGTTGGTTCTCTCATAGAGAATACGTTGGAATGGATAACGTACAAAATTACATAACACTAACTTCAAAGCCTTACATTGTGTTCGTGTTGCCTTAAGATCAAATTCACCATAAAGATAAGCATCATTTTGATCTTTGCTAAGAGAGATATGAGCTGAAACTTCTCTTACTTCAGCTCTGGTTATTTCTCTTTCAACATCTAAATAATAATTTAAATAAGGCATTATATTTTTGGCTCTCTATAGAGGGGATAGCATCTATATACTATTATAACGCCCGATAAAGATATTGATTATTATTTATTAATTATCCACCACCATCCATCCACCATCATTATTATCTTAGATGTGGAGCAGTGGTAAAGCCCTGCAAAGCTTGTAGAGATATTGGTGCACCTCTTCTACCACCATCAAACAGCAAATACATATTCAATAAGATTATTCTCATCTATTCTTTCTAATCTTAAATCACGTTGAAGTTTTTCTAATAACTTAAAAGCTATGGGTTCAGACTCTCCTTGAAGAACAATAGTTAGTCCATCACCAGATGATTCAAGAATTAAATCAAAGCGATCCATTATGTTATTGGGCAGTTTAACTACAGCAGGAAACTGGAAGTCTTCAGGGCTGTAATGGCAATCAAGTATGTCTCTTGCATCGGTGCTTGTGTAATACCAATAACGTGCATCATAAGTATTCAGACGAGCGGTATTGTCTTTTCTAATAACAATATCAGGGATTTTAGTTACTTTTGACATTCTGTATTCTCCTTTTAGTTGCTTGGTTAGCCGTATCGTTTGTTCCACCTTGCAAGAAGTTAGCAGGTTGGCGAGAGATTTAACTCTCCTCTTGATACTTGTGGATATTATATAAGATTTTTAATTTAAGAACTATTATTGTATATTTTAGATATGAAAAAACTACTAGTATTATTACTCTTACTCTCAATCAATTCTTTTGCTGACGATATAACTAAAGGTGATATTGAAGGTAAAGTTTTTATTAATAGTTCAGCTAAATCATTAAATGATAGTAAAACTCGATTTTCTTTTGCAAAAGATGGATCGCTTAGTGGTTTTAGTAACATTTATTCTAGAGTTAAATGGGAAGGTGCGTGGACATTCTCACAAGGCGGTGTAACTCTGCTATCTGATCAATATAAATGTAGGTATGCAATAAAAAAAGTAGGAGATTTTTTTAGCTTTTCGAGGACCAGTGGGAGTTCAGACTGTACAGGATATTTATTAATGAAGGTAGATCATAATATTATTAATAGCGGATTGATTAATTAATATATAAGTAAGCATTTAAACCCAAACCTAACCACACATTTGAAAAACTATCTCATCTGTTTCATTATGGTTGGATGAAAAAATCTGAAGAAATTAAAGAAGCAATCCGTCAAGAAGTCCTTCAAAGAAGGTGTGTTTATATTCCTGATGATATCAAAATAGGTGAACAGCATAAGCCTTACGTGCTAATTCAAGATCTTAAAAGAGACTATGAAGATCTTAAAGCTAAAGCAATCTGGAAACTCATTATCACCAAAAGACAATATGAAAAGATACGACAGAAATATCATAATACTGGCGCATCATCGGTTAATGAAAAGAGATTAAAAATTCAACTTGCTCGTACAATAAGGTTTTTAGATGTCATTAATCAGCGTATACATAAAGTTGAAGCACAAGAAGTGGTAGCCATTCACCTTTCTCTAACTTATGAGCAAAGAGCAAAAATTAGTAATGTGTTTAAAATATCACATAAAGATTATTATGAATGATAAAACTGAACTAGACGATCTACTTAAAAAGAAAGATAAACGTAATCACGATGAAATGTGGCGAGATGCAAATAAAGAGGAAAAATCTTACTCTCAGAAACTTGCAAAAAAACAAAAGAAATATATAGAAGATCTATTTGAGAAGGAAGGCGTTCTCGATAGGATCTCGCAGATAGTATACTGGATGAATGAAAATCTTTTTTTTAGCTTTAAAATAACAAAAAGTAAATTTATCTTAAACAAGTTTCACTCTTGGTCCTTAAGCGGATGTGAGCCTGCTTATTATGAGATATCCATTTCAAGAAGAGTTTTCTTTTTCTATAAAAAAATTATTTGGATCTATTTTAGTTTGTGTGATGGTGAAGTTTATCAAACAGTAAGAAAACCCAATAAATTCTATCCTGTTTTTCCAACAAATAGTGAAGATAATAAATTAGCAATAATTTTCAGAGATAAAGATAAATACAACACATATCATAAATATAAAGAGCATATAGTTATTGAGGACTTTGAAAGCTTTTTTGATTTCTTTAAAGATTATGTAGTCAGAACATTTCAAGAAAAGAAATAAATATAAACTTTATTTAAACCCAACTGCAGATTAACTGATGGTGTTTGATATATAAATCGTATTTAATTCCAACCTAACAAAAATACCTTCAAAGCTTGTAAAGTCTGTCGTGAATTGCCAACAATCTAATTAGTTTATGCTGTGTTTTTAAAGCTAAGTATATTGATTTTATTGGGTTTTTTAGGAGTTGGTTTATTTATTCATTTATATTAATGGTGTATACCTGTTGTTAGCTTCTAAAGTCTGGTAACTGCTGAATGTATCTATCCATAACTCCTAATCCAACTCCTTTAGAGTAACGCTGAAAAGACAGTCCTTGTCCTGCTGTATGTCCAGTTATTCTGTCCACTATGTTTTCAGGACATTCAAGGTTCTCAAGTTCAGTACTGGTCATACCTCTAATAGAGTGAAAACAATACTCTCTTCCTCTATCTCCATATCCTGCTCTCTTTTTTGCTTCTGTAAACGCTTTGGAAAAAGCATTGGATGATGTTCTTTGGTCAAACACAGTAAAATCCTTAAGCATTGACTCTAAATGCTTGTGTATAGGAGTCTGTCTTTTAGCAAACTTATTCTTTCCTTGAGTGTTCTCTTTGAAATAAAGGTATCTGATACCTGATTCTTTATCCTTATAAATATTGTCTGCAGTAAGATCAGTTATCTCATCTATTCTTGCGCCTGTGTACCACGCTATATAGATCATTAATTTGTCTTGATTGTGTTGAGAAGTATTGTAGATATTGGTTAGCTCTTCTTTTGTCCAGTTCTGACAAGCAGTTGATTCCTTATTAAACTGATCTGCCCAATCATCAAAAGGATTGGCTGTGTTGAGATCTTCATAATCTCTAGCGTGTTTCCATAAAACACTTAATGGAGATAGATAACCTTTTATTGTACTGTCTGCTGTTCCTTGTTGCTTACAGTAGTAGATAAAATCCCTTGTATTTCCTCTAGTGATAGCGTGAACATAGACATCTTTCTTTGAGTTATAAGCGTGAAATAATTCACTTGCTCTGGTGTATTTATATATTCCCTTATCAGAGAGATTATTTAATTCCTTTTCTTTTATAACTCTATCTAGTGCTTGTTTCAGAGTCAGTCTTCCTCTTTGCTCAACCGGTTTTAATTCATCACTAATCTCCTCACCAAGACTTTTCTTTAAAGCAATATACTTTATAGTCTCTTTGTCAGGCATTGGAGGAGTACTTGGATCTTCAGGGTTCCATTCAGGATGTCCTATATAAGGGTACTCAGTAGCTACCTCATCAAGCCATCTTTCTAATATATGGCGCTTCTCCATATCAGGAAGACCTAATAAAGTTTCCTTTTCATCAGCAAGAGAAGGATTGGATTTCTCTGTCATTAACAGGTTGTTAAACCAGACATTGTATCTATCTCTTTCCATAAGAGCGGCAGACAAGCTATCAGTATTAAGTGACTTCAAGTAGTTCTTTTTTCCACCAAAGACAGGATTGTTAAGGAGGGCTTTAGGTATCCTTCTATTGTAATACCATTTGCTCCTAGCAAAGCGTAAGTGCTTGTGATTTTTAGTAGACATATTACAAATTGTAGTACAAATGTAGTACGCTTTGTAGTATTTTATGGCTTATTTAATGGGATTCAAGATAAGTTATTGAAATAAAAGGGCTACACATACTCTCCCTCGCTCTCCGCCACACTCTTGTATTAATTAAAAATAAATTTAAACCCAATCTAACTACCTCTACTTCACAAAACTCTGCAGATTCTGTAGTCTTTAGTGATTATGAATAAGAAGCTAGTTATTTTTGCTCTCATTTTTGCAATAAGCGGAGTATCTATGTCTGCTGATTATGATACTGGTGGAAAAAATCCCGAAAATGATAATGTTATCTATTACTTTGGTTATGGCTCAAATCTTGATGAAGATTATATGCGACAGTGGACGCCGAGTTTAAAATTTGTTTCGCTTGCCAGATTACCAAATTTTGAGATTCAATTTAGGAAATACTCCACAGACTTAGAGGGTGGGATAAGCAGTATCATTGAAAAACCAGGTGGAATGGTTCAAGGCGTTATTTACACGATTGAAAAATCAGAGATGGAGGAATTGGATGTTTTGGAGGACGTTCCATTAGGAATATATAAACGTGAAACATTCAAAGTTATAACAGAAGATGGTATTTGGTATAATGCTGATTTGTATCGTGTTGTCACTCCTAAAGGTCCATTTATTCCTTCTATTAAGTACCTGGGATACATGATAAAAGGCGCAAAAGCACAAGGTATAAATCAACCTTGGATTGATTACTTAGAAGCGTTACGCACAGAGATTATCCAAGCTAATTAACCAACACTTATAATTTTTTATGGACAAGGATTTGGTCCAGAACCCTGTAGTGTTTCCCTTAAATCTTGACTCGAATATGATAATGCAAATCTAGTGACCTCTTTGTATTGGCACATGCCATATATTGCTCGCATAGAGGTTAATTTAGCTTGCCATACATCTTCATCCATTAATCCCAGTTTATGTTGGAGGTGATCATTCTCATATATCATCCACACTCGATACATATAGGTCTCAGTGGTAGCACGATTATTCTTATCATCCATATCTATAGTTTGATTTAGAAAATCTAAAAAGCTTATGGGTGGATTGGCATCTGAAAATGTGCCAATTACTTCTGTAATTAAGGCCGCTCTTTGTTGTTGTTGAGCAGCTAGAGCAATTTGTTGAGATTGTCTCAGTTCCATCCCGACAAAAACAAGTGAGCCTATGATTCCGATTATACCAAGTAAGTTGGTTACTCCAGTAAATGAAATTGTTACAGGTAATTTTGTCATTGTATTCTCCTGAATCTAATTAATTATGCATAACGATTGATTATGAGATCAGCAGCTTTTTCAGCAATCATTATGGTTGGTGCGTTAGTATTGCCGCTGACTATTTGAGGCATGATTGACGCGTCCACAACCCTAAGGTTCTGAAGACCAATTACGCTTAATTCTGGATTAACAACTGCCATGTCATCGATACCCATTTTGCAAGTACCCACTGGATGATAAACAGTATCTGACTTATTTCTAATAGCTTTTTCTATTTCTTTATCACTGTGATCAGGAATTTTATCGATAGGATTTCGAGTATATTTAGATAGTGGCTCTTCATTTAAGATCGTTAGCATTTCTTTATATCCTTGTATCATTTTTTTCATGTCTTCATTCTTAGATAGAAAATTTGGATTAATTAAAGGCGGATCTAATGGATTGCTTGAATTCAAGGTTACCGTACCCATTGATTGAGGTCTTAATAGACATACATGGCAGCTTATACCGTGCCCCCAAAGTAAAGTTCTTGCATGATCAACTGTCATTGCTATACCAAAATGAATTTGCACATCTGGAGTGTCTTCCTCGAGCGAGGTTTTGATGAACCCACCTGCCTCTGCGACTGATGAGGCAAATTGACCTTTTCTGCCTATGATATATTTGAGAAATTCGAGAGGAAACTTGTATAAAAATGATTTTATTGAGAATCCAATGGCATCTAATGAATTATATTTATATGACTGAACGAAATCGATGTGGTCCTGGAGATTGTTTCCCACACCTGGAAGAACTTTTTCTATCTTTATGTTGTGTCTTTTTAGTTCGTTAATTGGACCAATACCAGATCTGAGTAATATTTGTGGCGAGCCAAATGCTCCAGCGGAGAGAAGAGTCTCTTTTTTAGCATAAATGTTGCATACACTGTTGCGTTTATCAAGATAGGTAACACCCAGTACTTTCTCATTTTTAATAATTAATTTATCGACAGTGACATCGGTTATTATGGTTAAATTGGATCTACTCTTTATTGGATCAAGATAAGCTTTAGCTGAACTCCAGCGCTTCCCTTTTTTCTGTGTTACTTGGTAGTAGCCTATACCTTCCTGATTTCTACCATTAAAGTCATGATTGTAGTTATGAATTTTTGAGCCTGCCTTGATGAAAGCTTCCGTAAGATCATTCTTATTTTGAATATTACTTACATTGAGAGGTCCGGTGTTACCATGAAATTTATCAAAATGAACTTCGTTTGCCTCTGCTTTTTTGAAATAAGGTAAAACATCATCATATGACCACCCTTTATTACCTAAGTTTAACCAATTATCATAGTCAGCCTTTTGACCTCTAACATAAAGCATGGCATTAATGGCGCTCGATCCTCCAAGCGTTTTACCTCTGGGTTGGAATCCTCTCCTATGTTCCTCGTTTTCTATATTGGTTTTATGTACATCTCCAATTGAATCGACGAGATAGGATGCTGCTTGCGGGAGAGCAACTTTTCCAAATGCGAGTTGTGGCTCTGTCTCATAACTCCAATTGTATTTACTATTTCGTCCGACAATAAAAGGAAATCCCATGGGTGTACTGATACGGATATCATTATTTTTGGCCCCTGCTTCGAGGAGACATACCCTATTGCTTGAAATTGCACTTAATCGATTTGCAAGTACGCATCCAGCTGAACCACCACCAACAATAATGAAGTCATAGTCGGCCATTGTATTGCCTTTTTTCAGTAATAAATAATATGCTATTAATTAACAATCTATATAATTCTCTTTGATTTCACAATCTTCAACAATTATGCCCACAGCCTGTCTAAAATCATAATCTTGGCTTAAATCAAAACCGTTCATGCCAGCGACTTTAGCATTGGCTATTGGGGTATATATTTTATCTGCAATCCCAATCCATTTGAATATTGATTCCAA
>CABXJW010000016.1 GCA_902512585.1 uncultured Woeseiaceae bacterium
GATATGCATAGTCACTCGGAAAGCTTTCGTCTCCTCAATGGTGGACAAGGACCTTCTTTTGCTTTTCAGGGCTTCACCACCGAAATCTATGGTGAGGATGTTTCGATGGGTCCTCTCGGTGGTCAACGAAGAAACGACTTGCCTGACGATTTATTGGGGAAGTGGGAATCATTTGGAGAGTTTCTTGACTACATGGAGAAAGTGGGAATTTCGATCAACGTCGCTTCTTATGTAGGTTCTGGTGGAATCAGAGCTAATGTTATGGGTTACGATGATCGCCCACCGACCCATGACGAACTTGCTCAAATGCTAGAAATTGTGCGACAGTCCATGCGTGAGGGTGCGTTAGGTGTTTCTGCTGGCATGAGTTATGTGCCCAATATCTACATGACTAGCGATGAACTGACTTCAATCGTAAGAGAAGCCGCTAACATGGGGGGCATCTTTGCAAATCATGCTCGTACCATGAATGGTACGGATCCCAATGCAATTTATGAGGCCATTGCTATTGGTGAGAAAGCAGGTGCCGCAATACACTTTTTTCATCTAAATTCAACATCATCAACTGAAGCAGACACGTTCTTAGCGATAATCGATGAAGCACGAGAGCGGGGTGTAAAAGTCACTGGTGACAGCTATACCTATACCTGGGGTATTACTGGGCTGAAGGCATACATTCCTGCCTGGGCTCAAGCGGGGGGCTTGCAAGCAATGCTTGAACGCCTGCGAGATCCGGTAGAGCGTGAACGCATTGCTGCTACATTTATCACTGAGCCGCCTTATCTTGCGAACATCGGCTGGCATCATGTTCGCTTGGGTGTAGATAACCCCGATGTTAATGGCAAGCTGGTATCCGAAGTTGCAAGCCTTACTGAACGATCACCGGAGGAGGTTTTCATGGATGTGGTGCTTGACCAGGAAGGTCGTGGCATTGTTATCGACTGGAATAATGAGGAGAATACATTGAAGAAAGTCCTAGCTCACCCCTATGTTGCGGGGGGAACTGATGGTAGCGCCCTCGATCTCAATTCCGAGAATTTGCCGCCACTGGTGCATCCACGGCACATTGGAACGATCCCGCGGTTGCTGGGCACTTATGTTCGAGAACAAGGATTGTTGACTTGGGAGGAGGCAATTCGCAAGTTGACGACACTTCCAGCTGATATTCTCGGACTCAAGGACCGCGGAGCACTAGTAAAGGGGTACTTAGCTGATATTGTCGTCTTTGATCCGGATTTAATTCAAGATATGTCCACATTTGAAGATCCATTTCATTACCCAACCGGGATGCGTTACGTAATTGTGAATGGCACTGCCGTAGTTGATGAAGGCAAGTACACGGGTGCGTTGCCAGGCCGTGCATTACGTGGACCAGCTTATATCATAAAATAAAATTATGTTGAGAATGACTAACCACTCCATTTTAAAACTATCTAATCTGTTAGATCATGGTTTGATGAGGAAGTTAATACTTATAGTTATATTACTCACATCTACTGTTGCAGCACAAAATATGTCTGACGATCAAATTAATAAAACTATGATCGCTACTGCAAAGCATTATTCAAAGAACTTACCAATGAGGATAGATCAGATTTCAACTTTAAGAAAAATATATGCTGGATTAAATAGAGATTTAGTATATGTTTATTCCGTTGAATTAGATCTAAGTACGTTAAGAAAGCTAAATAAAGTTCTACACCGTGACACATTAAGAGAAGGCAGATCAAAAGAGGCCCTTGTACCACTCATCGAAGAACATTATAGAAAGTTGGAAACGATAAATTATTGCTCCCAACCTGGTCTTCTCAAAATTTTCAGAGATCAAAACATTACTCTTGAACATCGTTATATTGATCAAAACTCCAAATATTTATTTGATTTAAGGTTATCGGTAAAAGATTGCAATATTTGAATAGTACCTAAGCCCAACTACTTTGATAGATATAGAAGATGGAGTTAGACTGAGAGTATGAAAAAATTAATTATATTCTTAATAATATTATATTCTAATGTGCCAGTAGTTATAGCGCTGGAGGACTTCGAGGTAGATTCGGTAACTCAGGCTGTATGGCAAGAAGCGGTAATCAGTGTTACTAATCTTGATAGATCAGCGAAATTTTTTATTGATATTGGTGGTTATGAAATAAAATGGCGAGGACCACTTTCTGCAAATAATATTTCGCAATGGGGTTTGCCTGATCAAGCTAGTGGGGAGGCGTTACTTCTAGGGCCAAGTACTTATAGAGATAGTTTTGTTCGTCTAGTTAGATTTGATGCTGCTGGTAAGAGGATACCAATGAGACCTGGTTCAAGGGCATGGGATACTGGCTGTTATTTTAGTTTGATGGTCCGTATGAAGGATATTTCTTCAATCTATGATGATGCAATTAAGATGGGTTGGTGGACAGAAACACCAATAGTGGATCTTGAGTTTGGGATTTCAAAATTGAAAGTTACAATTTTTCGAGGTCCAGATGGGGTTCAAGTGCAAGGTTATGAGCGACTATCACCGCCGCTACCAGAGACTATTCCTGATTTTAAACGATTTGCTGGACCTTTTAATGTAATGCAGATTGTTAAGGATCGTGATAAAAGTTATGAATTTTTTACTCAAGTGCTTGGTTTTGAAACTTTCTATAAAGGTAAGCCATACACAGCAAAAACCCCAACTCATACTCCACTGGGTATACCAATCAATCTTACTACTTCGGTACCCTATCAGGCTGGAATCGTTTACCCTAGAGCAGGTGAGTTTGGTCGCATGGAAATGATTGAGATGATGGGTTTGGTTGGTCGAGATTACTCGCATCAATGCCATGCGCCTAATCTCGGTATTTTATCAGTAAGATATCCTGTTGAAAGTGCAGAACAAGCTAAAATATTAATTCAAGATAGAGGTTGGCAGATTACTAATGATATTCAAATATTAAGTCTCCCCCCATATGGTAATGTAAAGACATTTAGCGTAACGACACCAGATGGTTCAATTATTGAATTTATTGAGATGATTTAATCATCAAAATTAAAAGGAAAGTTTTATGACAAAGAGAGTTCTCTTTATTGGTGCTGGAAATATGGGTTTTGCAATCCTCAGAAGTTTTATAGATAGTGGTAATGAATCTTTTGATATTTCTATTATCGACCCAAATCTATCCAAAGAAAAAAAAATACAACTTCCAGGGTGTAGTTTTTATGAGGATTTTACTGAACTTGTCGATACCGTACAATTTGATGTTATTGTAATTGCAATTAAGCCGCAAATTTTTAATGATATTTCCAGTGAAATTGGTGCATGCATTGATGATAGTGGTTTGATTGTGTCTATCATGGCAGGGGTTGAGACTAATCGAATTAATAGTGGTTTAGGGAAAGATATAAAAATTATAAGATGTATGCCTAATCTTGCGGCACTAGTTAATTATTCTGTTAATGTGGCGTATATTGCTGGCACTGTTGATTCATCTCAAAAAGTAACTTTTGAAGAACTTTTTAATGGTTCAGGACCTATTAAATGGATTGATAATGAAGATTTGATGCATAAAACAACCGCATTATCCGGCAGTGGACCAGCCTATTATTTTGCATTTACAGAGGCATTAATTAAAGCAGGAGAATCAATGGGGCTCAGCAGTAAACAAGCATCAGATTTGGCAATAGATACGTTCTTGGGTACCGCTGCTTTAATAAAAGAAAATCGCTCTCCAGAAGTCCTTCGTGAGAGGGTAACAAGCAAAGGTGGCACAACTGCGGCAGCTTTATCTATTCTTATGAAAAATAATTGTCTAGACAATCTCGTTAAGGACGCTTTAGTGGCTGCTGAGAAAAGATCAAAAGAACTCTAGAGTGCTTAAGAGGAGGATGCGAGTAGAGCTGCATTGCCGCCAGCTGCTGTCGTGTCGACGCATAAATGTCTTTCAAGCCTGCAGCATTGAGAAAAATTCAGTTGAGTAATTAAAGGAATAATTGGGCCCACACGGTTAGCCAATGCAATCTTAATAGCACGCTGATCTTCTTCATCGCTCCAAGCAACCACTGCATCAAATCCATACAAACTTGATAAATCATCTCGTTTTACAAAACCTGATAGCGCTGATGAGCTTTTAGCACCTGGAACAATTATTAGTGGCTCACAACCATTATCTTTAACAATTTTTGCTTGTAACATTGCCTTTTCTATTGTTGGCCCTAAACAGAGGATGGTTCCAATAGAAAAATAAGACAGTAAATTACTCTCGCCAGTTGGACCTTTCATTAGTTCTGAGCCCAATTTACGATGGATTTTTGGTGTTAAATTATTTAAAGCACTCTGAATTATCTCTTTTTTTAGTGGCCTACATTGATCTGATTTTGTATTTTTGTATTTCTTCTCAGTAATGAATTTTTGCAGATAATTCGGGCCACCCGCTTTAGGACCAGTGCCGGATAAACCTTCACCACCAAAAGGTTGCGATCCAACAATAGCACCAATTTGGTTACGGTTGACGTACATGTTACCCATATTTAAATTTGCGGTAATTTTTTGAGCACGATCATCAATGCGTGTATGCAAACCAAAGGTCAAGCCGTAGCCTGAAGAATTTATATCTTCCACGATTTGATCAAGTTCGGATGGATCAAACTTAGCTACATGGAGAACAGGACCAAATATTTCCTCTGATATATCATTAATAGTATCGATCTCAATAACTGCAGGCCCAACAAAAGACCCTTTTTTGGGTGATCTTAATTGCTTTAACAGGCGGTTTTCTTTTTTTGCTATTGCAATATGAGAAGTTATTTTAATTTTTGCCATATCATTTATTACTGGCCCAATATCAGTTGAAAGTGACCAAGGATCTGCAACAACTAACTCATCCATTGCTCCGAATAACATGGCCATGAATTCGGCAGCAATATCATGTTGAAGATAAAGTACTCTTAGTGCTGAACAGCGCTGTCCAGCAGATTGGAAGGATGAGGTAATAATATCTTTAATGGCTTGTTCGGGTAGGGCTGTTGAGTCCACTATCATAACGTTCAGACCCCCTGTTTCAGCAATTAATGGTGCGCCAATTGGGGAATGATGCGCCATAGATTTATTGATATTCAGTGCCGTTGGTGTTGAACCAGTGAAGCAAATACCATCGATATGTCTATGACTGACCATAGCGGCACCAATGGATACTCCCTCACCTGGTAATAATTGTAGGACATTTTTCGGAACTCCGGCTTGATGAAAAAAATCAACTGCTATACCTGCACATAAAGTTGTTGCCTCGGCAGGTTTTGCCAAGACACCATTACCAACGGATAAGGCGGCAGCAATTTGTCCAGTAAAAATTGCGAGCGGAAAGTTCCAAGGTGAAATACAAGTAAAGATACCTCGTTCAGTGCAATCTGCAAATTTCTCAGCTTCAAGAGCGTAGTAACGTAAAAAATCGACCGCTTCACGTAATTCACCTATGGCATCGGCAGTCGTTTTACCAGCTTCTCTCGTTAAGATTGCAAATAATTGACCAAAATTCTTCTCAAGAATATTTGCACAGTTGTTGAGAATACGAGAACGTTCCATTTGATGGCAATCAGCCCAGTTTTTTGCATATTTGATAGCTGTTTTAACGTCATCCTCGTTCGCGTAGGATACAAAACCAACGATATCACTTCGATCAGCGGGATTTTTTATCGTTATTTCTTCTCTTCCTGTGACTATGCCTGCAATCATTGGTTGACTATTCCATTGATGATTTTTAAAGTTTGTTCGAGCGATAATAATTTGCTCGATATCACTTTCATTATGAAGGTCCCATCCTTTGGAGTTACATCTTCTTTTTCCATAAAGTGATTTAGGTTTTTTTATTTGCTGGGGTTTATCAAAATCACTTTTTATTGAAATTAAAGGATCTGCAGCTATGTCTTCAGATGATAGAGATGTATCAATAATTTGATTAACAAATGAGGAATTTGCACCGTTTTCTAACAAACGCCTCACTAAATAGGCCAATAAATCTCGGTGAGGCCCCACCGGTGCATAAATACGACAACGAATATTCTCATTCATTACTGTTATTCGATGCAGTGTTTCACCCATACCATGTAATCTCTGGAATTCGAATATAGTATTTTCTTCAGCCATTTCTAGGATCATCGCTACACTATTGGCATTATGCGTGGCAAATTGAGGATAAATACGATCATTCAGCATAAGTAATCTTTCAGCACAATAAATGTAGGAGCAATCAGTAGCACTTTTTTGGGTAAAAACTGGAAAATCTGACAAACCTTCAACTTGAGCGCGTTTTATTTCAGTATCCCAATAAGCTCCTTTTACTAAACGAATCATAATTTTCCGATCATATTTTTCTGCAATCGCATGCAGCCAATCAATCATAGGCAATGCTCGTTTACTGTAGGCTTGCACCACGACACCAAAACCATCCCATCCAGTTAAACGCTCATCAGAGAGAACCGCTTCTATGATATCAAGTGATAAATCAAGTCGATCCGCTTCTTCTGCGTCAATATTAAGTCCTATGTTTGCTTTTTTTGCTAATAATGTCAGAGATAGAGTACTTTCAACCAATTCCTGCATAACTCGTATTTTCTGTCCTACTTCATAGCGAGGATGAAGTGCGGATAATTTAATTGATATGCCGGGGTTATCCCTTACTGAGGATGATTTGGAATAATTTGATAAATAATTAATAGAAGTTTCATAGGCGAGGTAGAATTTTTTCGCATCTGCTTCTGTTAGTGCGGCTTCACCTAGCATGTCGTATGAAAATGTATAACCAATCTCTGTTTGCTTTATACCTCTGTCGATGGCTTCTTTAATGGTTTCACCCAGGACAAATTGACTGCCCAGTTCTTTCATAGCTCGTTTAACTGCTGTACGAATAACCGGTTCACCTAAACGCTTTACCATGGCTCTTAGGTTACTTGTCAGACCAGATCTATCTTGGTCATCCAGGACTTTTCCAGTAAGCATTAACCCCCAAGTTGAGGCATTAACTAATAAAGAATTTGAGTTACCGCGATGCAGGTCCCACGATGAAGGGGCAATTTTATCTTCAATAATCTCATCCATGGTATTAGCATCTGGTATTCTCATTAATGCCTCAGCCAGGCACATCAAAGCAACACCCTCATCTGTCGATAATCCATATTCTGCTAAAAATAATTCTAATAATGCTGGGTTATCGTCGTCTCGAATATCATTTACTAGTTTTATTGCTCTTTCTTGAATTGCCAGTCGAGTTTTAATATCGATCATAGAGAGGCTTGACCAGGAATTCAGAACGTCTTCCTCATTCATTAAATGAAATTTTCTTATAGTTTTTCTGATATTGATAATGTTAGACATTGTATTAATTATGCAAATTGCTTCATTATAATAATATATTGATGTTTTAGGTTTATTTTCTTTAATATATGAGATAATCAGGAATAAATTTTTTAATTTTATTAATTAAAGGGAATTATGATGTCAAAAATATCATTTAAAAGTGAATTAGATAAATTTGATACAAAAATACTATCTATACTGTCTACTGAAGGACGACTAACGATAACAGAGTTAGCAAGTAGGGTAGGTTTATCAAAAAGTCCCTGCCAGGTACGTCTAAAAAGACTGGTCAAAACGGGTTATATTCAAGGGTTTCAGGCGATATTAAATCCACAGAAATTAGGCTTGGAACATATTGCATTTACAACGGTAAAAATGACAAAAACGACTGAAAAGTACTTAAATGAGTTTAATCAAGCTGTTGTAAGAATCCCTGAAGTTGAAATGTGCCATCTTATTGCTAGTTCATTTGATTATTTGCTCAAAGTTCGTAGTTCGGACATTCAAGCATATCGCCGTGTTTTAGCTGATGAGATATCAACTTTACCGAATGTCGCGAGTACATCCACATTTATAGCGATGGAGTCAATAAAGGATACCTACACTTAAATGAATTATGTTACTTTAGGTTTATGGTTCTGATCTTCGAAAAAAATAAATTTATTTTTGTTGCAGCTTTAATTTTAATTGCTCTCTTATCAGTTAATAATCAAGCATTAGCATTAACTGAAAAAAGACCCAATATCGTATTAATTTTGATGGATAATTTTGGATATGGTGAGGTTGGAGTCTATGGAGGTGGAGCTATCCGTGGAGCTCCAACAATAAATATAGATAGTCTAGCCCATGAGGGTTTTCAGCTAACTAATTATAATGTTGAAGCTGAATGTACACCCTCACGCGCTTCATTAATGACGGGTCGTCAATCAATTCGAACTAGATTGAGGGTCGATGGCCCTCCACGAAATCCATGGTATGGGATTACGAAGTGGGAGCATACGCTCGCAGAGTTATTGTCAGATGCTGGCTATGCAACAGGATTATTTGGCAAGTGGCATTTGGGAGATACAGAGGGTCGTTTTCCTACGGATCAAGGTTTTGATGAATGGTGGGGTCTACCTAGATCATCTGATAGGGCGTTTTGGCCAGACAGCAGTTCATTTCAGTCAGATATTGGCATTAAATTGATGCATGTTATGTCGGCCAAGAGAGGCGAATCTCCGAAAGAATTAGAAGTTTATGGTCGGGAGAAAAGAGCTACAATTGACCGTGAAATTACCGATCATGCAATTGATTTTATGCAACGAAAAGCAAGCACAGAAAAACCTTTTTTTGCTTATATTCCATACACGCAGACACACACACCGCATGATCCACATCCTGAGGCAAGAGGCAAGACAGGTAATGGTGACTTCGCTGATATTCTCGCTCAAACGGATCAATATATAGGTGATCTTTTGGATACTATTGAATCTCTAGGTATTAAAGATGACACTATAGTGATTTTTACCTCTGACAATGGAGGTTATGGAGGTGTTGGTAGAGAGGGGTTTAATGGTCCATGGCGAGGCAGTCTGTTTACGAGTTATGAGGGATCTCATCGAGTTCCATTTCTTATACGCTGGCCTAATAAGATACCAGCAAGGCAAATCTCCAATGAAATTGTGCATGCAATGGATGTATACGGGACATTAGCTGCCATGTTGGATCTCAAGATACCTAGTGATCGAATCATGGATAGTGCAGATCACTCAGAATTTTTTATGGGTAGGTCAGAAAAATCAGCCCGTGAGTCAATTGTTTATTATATTAGTAATGAAATAGTTGGTGTAAAATGGCGTAATTGGAAAATGCTTTTCAAGGAACTTGAGAGAATTGGTGAGCCTGTTATATCCGGTATTGATCCAGCAATTTATAATTTATATAAAGATCCTCAAGAGCAAGAGCGACTTCGTCACTATATTCAAGATACTTGGGTTGAAATTCCTTTATACGGTGCTCTAGAGGAGCATCAAGAATCAATAGCAAACGATCCGGGCGCTCCAGGCCCATAAAGAGAATTCATAAGTGAGTTTTTTTCTCTTTAAGTCAGACAATTATGAATAAAATTTTTTTATTAAGAGTGCTATTTTTTTTAACCGCATTCCAGGTTTCTTTGGGTGTATCACAAGATAGTCTTCTAGTTATAAATCCTACTGAAGTTGGATTCTCGTCAAAACATTTAGCTAAGATTGAGAGTCATTTTCAAAGAAAGGTTGATAGGGGCGAGCTAGCTGGCATAGTTACTCTAGTAGCTCGCAAAGGGAAAATTGCACACCTGAGCGCTATAGGCTATCAGGATGTCAACCAAGAAATACCCATGAAAACAAATACATTGTTTCGAATATATTCAATGACAAAACCAATCGCATCGACCGCGCTAATGATGTTATACCAAGATAATCAATTTCAATTAAATGATCCTTTGTCTAAATTTATTCCTGAATTTAAAGATTTGCATGTGTTAAAAACCCCTGATTCATCTCTGGACGAAATTTTTGAAATGCAGCGTGAACCATCGGTGTTAGATATTTTAAGGCATACCGCTGGCTTCGCACATGGATTAGGTAGTAATGAGTATGACAATGCTTTTGTGGAAACTGGTATATTTAGACCTGAAACTTCCTTAGCAGAAATGATGACCGCTTTAGCTTCAATTCCATTAGTTAATCAACCTGGTTCTGCATATCGTTATAGTATAGGTCCTGATATTGCTTTACGTTTAGTAGAAATAATCTCAAAAATGGATGCTGATGACTATCTAGAGCAATTTATCTTTGGACCGCTTGCCATGGTTGATACAGGTTATGTAGTAAGCTCAGAAAATACTCATCGTCTTTCACCTGTTCATTGGATAAAGGATAACAAGTTAGTACCTATTGGTGTCAGATACGGCAGCCCACCCGGAGGAGTTTTAGAGAATGATTGGTCGGTAAATAATTATACTGTTGACCATGAATATAAAGGTGGTAGCTTGGGTTTAGTATCAACAGTTGAAGATTATTGGCGATTTGCCCAAGCTATATTGAATGGTGGGATCCTTAATGATAAACGTATTATTGATGAAAGCGTCATCCAATTAATGGGAAAAAACCACTTAACAGAACAGCAACAATACTTGGCTGCTATTAATTTTCAAGAATCTAGCTGGAAGCCAGATACATTGAGCCCTGATATTGGTTTTGGGCTGGGATTTGCGGTCGTTGAGAATGTGGAAGGATACTCTGATAGTAAATCTAAAGGCAGTTTATTCTGGGCTGGTGCTGCCGCTACTTATTTTTGGATTGATCCGGTGGAGGATATTGTTGTCGTTGCGATGACTCAGCATATGGGTGTCGACGGTGTATGGTCGATTGAAAGAGATCTTACTAAGTTGGTTTATGGTGCATTGGCTGAGCGTAGAAAATCAAATTAGCTTTTTTTCAAAGCAATGCCCATAAAATCATGCAACTTATTTATCCCCTGTAGTGGCCTTATGAACACTTTAAACTCTATAATCTTTTGCTCATCATTCCAGGTAATCAGATCAAGTCCATTGATATAAACTCCATCAAGCTCTAATTCAAATTCAAGGCTTGCCATATTTTCTGTAATTAGTTCATGGGTATAAGTAAAAGACTCGACATTAAAAAGTATAGCTACAGCTGATAAGTACTTTAGTGTAATTTCCTTGCCTTTTTGAGGGTGAAACACCACGGGTGAAAAAAAAGTTACTGATTCATCAAGTATTTCACTAAGCAGTTTAAAATTTTTCTCCTGAACAACTTGATGCCATTTTTGTATAGGGTTATTGGCCATATTTTGAGTGTATATAATATTGGTTGACTCAATCAAGACCTTAGCTAATATATATGACTGTCAGAAACTCACTTAAATTCAAAAAATTTAACTTATAATATGAAAATAGCGATTATCGGTGCTGGTATAGCGGGCCTAACTACTGCAAAAATGCTGCGAGAAGTTGCAGAAGTAACTGTTTATGAAAAATCTCGAGGTGCGGGTGGTAGGGTGTGCACCAGATATACAGACTTATTTGATTTTGATCATGGCGCTCAATTTTTTACTGTCAAGGCACCCCAATTTAAAGAATTTCTGAACCCATTGATTCAGTCAGATATAGTAAAATCATGGAATGCAAAGTTTGTCGAAATCAAGAAAAATAAAATTATAAATCAAAGACAATGGAATGATGATTTTCCACATTATGTTGGCGCGCCTAGCATGAGTGAAATTGGAAGATTTCTAGCACAAGATCTGGATGTAAAATTAAATACAGAAGTACAAATAAGAAAGAAAGAAGATCAATGGCATATCATTGATACAGATGACGTAAATCATGGAAGCTTTGATTGGGTTATTTCGACAGCACCTTCTCTGCAGTCAGCAGCTCTCTTGTCTGATGAATTTAAATTTCATAATATTTTAATAGAGCGAAATATGATTGAATGTTTTTCATTGATGCTAGGTTTTGAGAATAAATTGGATTTAGCATGGGAAGCCGCACTAATTAGTGATGCTGATATTAGTTGGATCTCAGTGAATAGTTCAAAGCCAGACCGAAAAAAAGATTTCACACTGCTTATTCATTCAACTAATTTATGGGCTAAAAATAACTTTAACACCAAAAAAGATACCGTCATTGAGCAGTTATTAGATGCAACTTCTGGGGTTACTGGTAAAGCAATCTATAATGCTAAGCACATTGATGTGCATAGGTGGAAGTTTGCAAATATTAAAAAACAAATTATCAAACCTCCTTTCATTGATCAATCGAATAGGATCGCTGCATGTGGTGATTGGTGCATTAAGGGCCGGATTGAATCCGCATTTTTGAGTGGTTTTGACTTAGCTAATGAAATGCGTAATCTATTTAAGTAATCAATTAACTTCGTAGTGAGAAGATAAATATGCCTATTACTTATGATGTCAATGATGGAATTGGTTTATTCACAATAGATAATGGCAAAGTGAATGCTATTACTCATGAAATGCATGAAGAGTTCTATGCGCACCTCAAAGAATACCTCAGTGATGACAAAGTTAAGGTTGCAATCCTTTCTGGCAGTAAAGGTAAGTGTTTCAGTGCTGGTGATGATCTTAATGAGGGTGATGAATATCAAAATGATGGTGAAGATATTAGTGATAAAATTGTTCTTTTACCCCGAAATAAGCCAATCATAGGTGCTGTAAGTAGCTGGTGTATTGGTACTGGTTTAATCTATTTAACGTTATTAACAGATATATCTGTTGCAGGAAGGGGTGCAAGATTTGGTTTACCAGAGATTGCATATGCAATGGCAGGTGCGACCGGAAATACCAGGCTCTCAAGAAATATTCCTCGAGTATTGGCGAACTATTTAGCATTGACGGGTGAAAAAATAACAGCTGACAAGGCCCTTGAGTTTCATTTAATTAATGAGGTGGTAGATGATGACTTGGTTTTTTCAAGAGCGCTTGAGATAGCAAAGGTGATAAGCAGTCATCCTTTAATTGGGATCCAGACCGAAATGCAGTGTATAAACCAATGTTCAGAAATGACTTTAGCGGAATCAAGATCATTTACTAGGAAACTTTATGATAAACAATTAGAGATTTACCATCAGAATCCAGACGCGCAATCAGGTATTGAGCATATAAAAAAGGCAGTTGATTAGTTAATCACAAAAAAATTGACAACTAATTTAAAAAAAGCAAATATTAGAAAATGGCTCGTTATGGCAGTGCTCTCTGTTTCAGCGGGCTCCATATATTTATTGCCTTTCTTGCAGGAAGTCTATTACAAACCATTAGCTGAAGCTTTGAGTTTAAATAACATCGAAGTGGGATCTTTGATGAGTATCTATGGTGTTTTTGCGATGCTTTCATATTTTCCTGGTGGATGGTTAGCGGACAAAGTAACACCAAGAATTTTGATCTCTACATCTTTATTCCTTACTGGTTTGCTAGGGTTATTTTTCGCAACACTTCCAAGCTACCATATTAGCCTGATAATTCACGCTTTATGGGGCGTTACAACAACACTTCTATTCTGGAGCTCGATAGTCAGAGTTACCCGAAATTGGGCACCAAAAGATGAACAGGGGAGAGCGTTTGGTTTTTTGCAAATGGGAAGAGGGATAAGTGACATAATCGTCTCTACACCAATTCTTATTGTATTTGGAGTACTTGGTAGCAGTTATTTTGCATTATCAGTTGTCATTATTCTGATCTCTGTAATTACGATTCTTTCTGGAGTAGCGGCTTGGTTTATTCTTAGTGATGATGATGGTGGCAAAAATACAGCCATAGGTTCTTTAAGATCAGGATTGACAGAAGTAGTTTCAGTTCTAAAGATGCCAATAGTTTGGTTAATTTCTATCGTAGTTTTAGCAGCATATTCTGCATATTGGGGTACTTACAGATTCACTTCTTATTCGACGGATATTTTTTCCCTAAGTGTAGTTGTTGCTGGCGCTATCAGTATTGGCAAGATGGCAATGAGTCCACCATCAGCTTTAGTAGCTGGCTTTATTTCGGATAAAATTGGTATTGCAAAATCTGTATCCATCCTGTTTGTGATCCTTATTCTCTCATTCTTAATTTTTGCCTTTATGCCGGGGTTACCATTATTACTTCCTTTTATGATTACTAATATCGCAATAGCTTCACTTGCTGTATTTGCTTTGCGAGGAATTTATTTTGCCTTACTTGAAGAGGGTGGTATACCGATGACAGTCACAGGCACTGCCACTGGGTTTATATCTATGATTGGGTTTACACCAGATATATTTATGCCTCTGATTGGGGGGTTACTACTTGATCGCCTGCCTACTATTGAAGGCTATCGTGCTTTCTTTTTAATTGTAGCTGGGATTTGCACATTAGGATTGGTTGCCGCATTGATGATATATCACATAGTGAGTAGTTCAAAAAAAGATAAATAAGTATGTGGTAAATTTTATATTATTGGTTTTGGGTAATAGGGGAATAATATGATTAACGTGAATCATAATTACATATTAATTTTTATACTAATGTCTCTGGTAGCTTGCAATAGCGAGCAAAGCAATTATGTTGAAGATAGTTCGTTCGCTGATACATGTAAAAATCTGCCAGTGGCAGCTAATAAAGAGTTACCACTATCAAGTGCATCTGATGATTGGTTTCAAGTTTATGAGTCATATGAGGGTGTTTACTCGATAGTGGAGCCCTTTCAGTTTCAAATGAGCATCTCACATCTAATTCTGGGCAATGATAGAGCTTTACTCTTTGATACTGGTATGGGGATTTTACCAATCAAACCTGTAATAGAGCGTATTACAAGTCTTCCACTAACGGTGCTTAATTCACATACGCACTTTGATCATGTGGGGGGGAATGCGGAGTTTTCTGATATCTTGGCTATAGAATCAGCTTATACCAAGCAAAATATGCTTGGATTTAAGCATGATGAGGTTGCTGGTGATGTTGCAGCTGAGGCTTTTTGTGGTGATTCTCCAACTGGGCTTGATGTTAATGCATATCATACAAGGGCTTGGTCAGCATCAAATTATATAGCAGATGGAGAGAGTATAAATTTAGGAGGAAGGATAATTGAGGTTATGCATGTGCCTGGCCATACTCCTGATGCGGTTGCACTTCTAGATGAAGAAAACGGATTATTGTTTACTGGTGATACCTTCTATGATGACAATTTATGGCTTTTCTCCCCTGAGACGAGTCTCGATGATTATTCTAATTCAATAGATAGATTGGTTGGTATCGAAGATAAAATAAAGTATATATTTGGCGCTCACACCTCCGCCAGAGTGAATACGGGTAGATTAGCCAAAGTACAAGCAAGCTTAAAGAAATTAAGGTCAGGAGAAACAAATCCAATAAATGAAATTCAAGGAAGACTCATTTATCAGATAGACGGCATTAACTTCGTTACCTCAAGAGCAGCATTAGAAGGAAAGCAAGGAGATATAAAGGCAGGTGCAAGTGGTTTATAAAAGCATTAAAAACAATAATTTAACATATTTATATAAAGTAATTTATGATTAGATATTTACTGTCACTTTTTTTCTTTTTGATACTTATGTCTTTGCAGCTAAAAGCAGATCAAAGGAGCTATCAAATCACTGAAGCGTGGATTCCATTATCAGATGATATTAACTTAGCTGCAGATATATATTGGCCAAATAATTATGATAAGGAGAGGCAATATCCAGTTTTGCTGGAATATATTCCTTATCGCAAGGATGAGTCTCGAGGAAGAAATTATCCTTTGTATTCTTATTTCCTGGATCATGATTACATTGTTGCTCGTGTTGATATTCGAGGGACTGGTAATAGTCAAGGTAAGGTTATCCCCAATGAATACTCAGAGATTGAATTAAGTGATGGAGAGGAAGTAATCGACTGGCTAGCAGAGCAAGAATGGTCCTCAGGTAATATTGGAATGTTTGGTATTTCTTGGGGTGGTTTTAACTCAATACAGATGGCTATGCGTAATCCACCCGCTCTGAAAGCCTTCGTAGCAGTTATGGCAACTGAATATCTTTACGAAGAAGATGTTCATTACGTCGATGGCATTATGGTGGCGGGTGATTCATGGATGATGAGTAATGATTTGAATAATGCTATGCCTGGAGCGCCTAATTTTCTTATGGATGAGCAATGGTACAAAGACCGTTTTGATGTAGAGCCCAGTGTATATAAGTATATGCGAGAACAGAGGGATGGTGATTTCTGGGATCGCGCTTCTGCCAAAAATAAATATCATAAGATAAAAGTACCTGGGTATCACATTGGTGGATGGTATGACGGTTATAGAAATAGCTTGCCACGCATGGTAGAAAATGTCACAGCACCAGTGAAAGCGATGATTGGGCCATGGGATCATGACTATCCGCACGATGCAGCTTTAAAACCACAGGTAGAATGGCGTCACGAGGCAGTCAGGTGGTATGACTTATGGTTAAAAGGAGAGGACGATGGAATCCTAGATGAACCTAAATTTGCTATCTATGTGAGAGACTATCATCCACCAGATTCTTCAATCAATTATATCCCTGGATATTGGCGTTGGGAGGATCAATGGCCATCAGCATCTACTGAAAAAATAATTTGGTATGCTCAAGATAATCATAAACTATTGGATTTTAAAAAAAGTAGCACTGAACAGCATCAATTAACCAATAAACCATCAATTGGGTTAGAAGGTGGTGGCCCGACGATGTGGTGGGGCAGCATTCCTCCTGATCAAGCACCTATGGATGAGGATAGCTTATTTTATGATAGTGAAATCCTAACTGAACCAATAGAGATTCTTGGTAGACCTATCGCTAAACTGAATGTTTCCGCAGATGCAAAGCGAGCGAACTGGATTGTTAGGTTGTCAGATATTGCTCCAGATGGTCAAATTACTCAAGTTGGTGGCGCTGCATTCAATGGTACTCACAGAAACTCCTCTAAAAATCCTGAGGATATAATGCCTGGAGAAAAATTTTCACTAGATGTGCAGCTCCATTTTACTTCTTGGCATTTTAGAAAAGGGCATAAAATTCGGATGGCGATTAGTAATGCTCAATGGCCAATGTTATGGCCATCTGCCTTTCCTGTGACCAGCACTTTGGATATAGGTGGAAACAATGGAGCTCAAATTGAATTACCTGTCATTATCTCAGATAGTAGATACCAGTCACCAGGATTTAAGAAGCCAGTCAATGGTCCTAGGCTAGAAGGTTACAAAGTTTTAGATGCTGGGAATATTACTGGTTATGCAGGAATAGAAACGGTACAACGAAACATTGAAACTGGGGATGCTATAGGTATTGCAAAAAATCAGGGTGCTATGCAGTACCCATGGGGTACAGAGTATTTCGAAGAAGAGATAGAGCAACAGACCAATGATTATGACCCAGCCAACTCAGCCGTGACTGGTAGATATAAAATAACTCAAAAATTAACTGATCGTGAGTTGATTTTTGAGCAAAATGTTGAATTCAAAAGCGATCTAGAAAATTTTCAATTGAAGTTTCATCGCTGGGTATCGGTAGATGGTGAACTCTTCAAAGAAAAAACTTGGAATGAGATTATACCTAGAGATTACCAGTAGGTGACTTTACAAATCTTGACTTGTGTATCCTAAGTTCATTCTCTAAGATTTATTTTTTTAATACGAGTTGTCATGATAAGAAAAATCATTTTCTGGTCTCACCTTGGCATTGGGGTTTCACTGGGTCTCCTTATATTAATGCTTTCAGTAACAGGGATTTTATTGACTTTTGATAATCAAATTAGAACTAATGCCTTCGCAAATCACTACTCAGTTACAGCTAAATCTGAAAAAATACCTTTATCAGAAGTAATACAATTATCTGATTTAAATCTAAATAACAAATATCCACGATCAGTCATGATTTACTCTGGTGATAATGACGCATTAAGGTTCAGTTATGGGCATGGTAGTTTCTTATTTTTGGATCCATATACCGGTGAAGTATTGGGCAACCATCGTTTACCGATCGTAAACTTTATGAATAGTATATTTTTACTGCATGGTAGTTTGGTACCTTTTTTTTCTATGGAAACAAGGACTGATGGCCAAAGTATAACTGGTATTGCGAATTTAGCGGCATTATTTCTAATTATTAGCGGGCTTTATTTGTGGGTACCTAAAATTATTCGATGGAAGTTCTTTAAGCGTAATTTTTTGTTCGATAAAGAGGCTTTGAAGGACAGTAAGAAGAGAGACTATAACTGGCATCTGGTATTGGGTATTTGGTCCTCAGTGCCACTTTTGGTTATTACTGTAACCGCAACATTTATGGAGTATAACTGGGCGCTTGATGCAAAAGATTCTCTGATGGATAACCTTATTGGCACCGAAGAACAACGCAAGGTCACAATTATAGATTCAAAAAAATATATTCAAAACAACGTGAGTCAGAGAAGTTTGGATGAGTTAATTTTGATAGTTAAAGATGAACGACCAGATTGGAAAAGTATTTCATTAAAACTCCCTCTAATTGATGTTCTCCCTGCATCATTCACTATCGATGAGGGTAATGGAAGGCAACCTCAAAAAAGAACTAAAATGAATATAAATCAATTTACAGGTGATATTGAGGAAGTAATTCCTTTTTCGATGAAATCAAAGGCAGATCAGAATTTATTTCTAAGGTTTTTACATACGGGTGAAGTTTTTGGAATTTTTTCTCAAATTATAGCCTTAGTGACTACTGCTGCATCTGTTATTATGATTTGGTGTGGCATAGCTTTAGCATACCGTCGATTGGTTAAATCAAAATAATTGGATATAAAAGTGAAAAATAATTTAAAAATAGAATATTTGTTCATTGTTTCTTTAGTTTGTATTTCAATAAATATTAAATCTTATGCTCAGGTGTTAGATACTAAAATAAGTGATTATGCAGATTATGTGGTATTGGGAAAATCTATTAATCACAGGCAATCCACCAGCAATGAGCTCACTTTATTGAATACAGTATTTTTTGCAGAAATTTTTCCTGTTAACTTAAATTCTAATATACCCACCATTACAGATGCTTACCTTGAAGGACCAGGTGATGCAAAAGTAGGAATGAAATTTTCAAATGAAAAAATTCCTTTTCTCGCTGGCACAAGAGGGTGGTCAATTTCTGAGTTAACTGAACGTTACCCAGATGAAACTTATTATTTTAATTTTAAGACTCCTGTTGGAATTATCAAGGACCTACCAGCAACATTTGTTCAACAAGAAGATATTGATAATAATCCTGGCCCAATTGAAATAACTCTATATCAAAATAACATGATCACACAGCCAGATTCTATCAACCCAAACTATGATATTAAGGTTATCTGGAGCCCTTTTGAGAAAGGTGAAAGAGATTCAAATAGTATTATTGATGATATGATCTATGTTATTTTGGGGGATTGTTTGGGGCAGGAGATTGATCATAGCGGACACGCTATCAGTGATATAGATGCCTTAACTTATGATCAGCATCAATACATTATCCCACATCAAATATTAGCTCCTGGTCAGCCATATCAACTTGAAGTCGAGCATTCAAATATGGAAACTGATATAAAACGCAACATAGAAATCATCGTGACTTATGCAGCTACAACTTTTCTTGATTTCCGAACTACGGGTGAAAATGTAAGTGATTTAGATTGTCCTCGATTACCATACTCAATGGATGGTGGTCAGACAGATCGGCCAAAGAAAAAGTTCTAGGGAGCCACACAATTATCTGGAAAAGATTCAATTAGCTCTCTGAATGCTACTGGCATCCATTTCGATCGAACTTTAAATAGATATCGCATATCACATTTGTCATACCATTTTTTAAATGCATTTACTTTTGCTCGCCATACATCTTCCGAGATTAAGCCTTGCTTGTATTGGAAAAAGTCATTCTCATATAAAAACCAGGCAGAGTGATAAGCATTTCTTTTTGCTATTTCCTTAAGTGGGTATTCGTAATAATCATTTGAGTCAATAGCTATTGATTGCCAATCTAAGCCAGCTATTGTGTAACTTGTGATTTGATTACGAATCGAATTATTTCTCTCTTGCTGTGTTTTTGCCAGTGCAATCTTTTGATTCTGTTGTAATTCAAGTCCAACAAAAACAAGAGATGCAATTAACCCTATTACACCTATGATCTGAAATATATTATTGAGATTACTGAGATTTACCAATGATGAGAGATTTTTATTCATATTCGCTTCAAATTTCACATTATCATTATAATTTATTTATAATATAGCAGTATTATTTTGCTAGTAAATTATAAATATTGGAAAATACGTGAATATGAACAAAATATTAAGAAATCTTGTTTTGATAGCGCATTGGGTATGTTTCGCTATTGCAGTCGCTGTCTTGTTAGCGCTAGGCATTTATAGCAAGGAGCTAGATTTTGTATTTATTTCCCTATCTGGTTTTTTCGCTGCAACATCTTTAGGGATTGGTGCCGCAATTAGATGGATGTTTTTTGGCAAATTTTCATTTTTACCATGGCGCTAGATTAGCTCATCAACCATCGAGCTAGCATGGCGACAGCCAGTATCCCGACCATTATCAATAAAATTGTTCTCAAGTGTCTGTAGCGGGCAGATTGCCAGTTGATCTTATCATCTCTATTGCGTTGTTTCTCTGATGCTCTGAACTTACCGGCATATAAAAAAACCGCTAACGATAATACAATAATTATACCAAAGAAAAGTGTATTAAAATCCATTAACGGCTTCGTAATTTAGCTAATAATCTTAGCATTTCAAGATAGAGCCAAATAAGAGTAACCATGAGTGTGAACGCACCAAACCATTCCATGTATTTTGGCGCTCCCATTTCAGCGCCTTGCTCAATAAAATCAAAATCAAGGACTAAATTTAAAGCTGCTATTGCTACTACAAAAAGACTAAACCCAATACCGAAAAGTCCATTTGAGTGAATAAATCCTATTCCTGTTGAGCCAAACATATTCATTATCATACTAATAAAATAGAGAACAGCTATCCCCATTGTTGCAGAGACGATCATCAGTCTGAAATTTTCGGTAGGTTGAATTATGCCTAATTTATACAAAATGAGTAAGGATGCCAGCGTTCCAAGAGTTAGGCCAGTAGCTTGAATCACAATGCCCGGGTATTGATATTCAAAGATAGCTGAAATGCCTCCCAAGAAAAGACCCTCCAGGGCCGCATAGATTGGAGCAGTTATTGGTGACCATGTTTTTTTGAAAATTGTCACTAATGCTAAAATTAAACCTCCAATTGCACCACCTGTTGCAATTGGCATAACTGCAGCTGGATTACCTGTTTGAAAGAAAAGATTCCAAGTATACATAGCGGTTAAAACAAGAATACTTAATAGCAGACCTGTTTTATTAACAGTTCCTTGGAGGGTCATTGTCTGACCAATAACTCTCCCTTCATTTCTGAATGTATTATCGTTAAGTGCGGGATTTCCTGATCGACCAAACATTTGCAGTGCGTTGTGTTTTGACATTTTTTTTCCTAATTTTTTGTTTCATTGTAATATTCTACAGTCAAACCTTCAATATGCAGAGAACGATAGTTACATTTGTTTAAGAATGTGGTCATATAGAGTATCAAGAAAATTGGGAAATAATTTATGGACAGACGTATATTTATTAGAAATGCACTTGTAACTGGTCTTTTTGCCAATACTAAGGTCATATACGCTAATACACCAAGCGATAATGTTGTGGTTGATGCTATGGGTGAAATACGTAACGTATACACTGACGCATTAATAGAAGAGATGATTGACTCAGGATTAAATGCAATAACAATTACCCTGTGTGATCCAAAATCTTATGAACTTGATGCGTATAATTTAGGAATGGCTGGAATTGCTGATTATGACAAAATTATTGCTGATAATTCTAAATATTATTTTAAAGCTCATGTTTCGAGTGATATTGAGAAGGCATTTAAGGAAAATAAAATTGCTATATATTATTTATTTCAAAACTCTACTCAATTTGGTAGGGATTTAAATAATGTAGATAAATTTTATGCACTCGGTGTTCGTTCGAGTCAAATTACATATAATTGGCAAAATTGGGCGGGCGCGGGTTGTTATGAAGAAAATGGATCTGGATTGACAAGTTTTGGTCATGGTTTAGTTGAAAAAATGAATGAAATTGGAATGTTAATTGACCTATCCCATGCCGGTATGCGAACTATGTCAGATACCATCGCAACTTCAAAACAACCAGTAATAGTCTCTCATACTTGCTGTAAGGAGCTTTATGAGCACCGAAGAAATACAACAGATAGTAATATGAGAGCTGTGGCAGAAAAGGGTGGTTTAATCGGAATTACTCAGATGAGGCCTTTCATGACAAAGCAGATCGATAATGCAGTACATTTTTACTATGAGCACATAGAGCATGCAATAAATGTGTGTGGTGAAGATCACGTTTGCATTGGAAGTGATAGAGATCATCGAAGATTGATTTTAACTCAGGAGTATCTTGATGAACTGAAGGCTGAGGAGGGTGAAAATTTTGATCCAACAATGTGGCCATTATATTTCGAGGAACTGAACGGCCCCACAAGAATGGAGACGATATGGAATGCACTAACAGAAAGAGGAATGAGCTCTTCTGTATTAGAGAAAATCATGGGTAGAAATTTAATTCGTTTGTACGAATCTATTTATGGTTAATTTCTCATGCTGAATGATCAATAAAACGGCAAGAACTAATGTTCTTGCCGTTCGTTATTTACCCAAGTAATTTATTTTTGGATGTGAGTTTAATCTTCCGAGGCTTTTTTTCCTCGGGGATGATTCTTTCAATACCGATATAGAGCATACCACTTGACAATGCGGCACCTTTTATAACCATATCGTCAGAAAGAACGAATTTTTTAGAGAAATCTCTGGTTGCTAATCCTTGATGCAGCAATCCTTCGGTTGCTTCTTTAGATCTTATTCCCTTGATGATTAGATTTTCACCAGATAATTCAACGTCAATATCTTTTTCTTCAAAACCAGCAACTGCTAATTCAATTGTATATTGATCATCAGTAACTTTTCTGATGTTATAAGGGGGGTAATTAGCTTCTTTTGTTCTGGCGTTAGCTAACAATTCTAGCGTGCCAAAAGTTCTATCGAAACCAACTGCGAACGGAGAAATATCTCTCCAGATTGAATCAAATGTAGTGTTAACCATTTTCCTAACTCCTTTTTTTAAGCAAGTTTATATTTATTTTATGTAAGCCCCTAAGGCACTCACATAAAATATATGGAGACATTTATGATAACTTCAAGTACCTATGAGCAACTAAATGATTAATATGAATATGTCCCTGGGAATAGTTATCATCCACTAAGAAATAAGAAGGCAATAAATTAATACATTTACACTTTAATTTGATACCACTAAAAAGGTATTATCAAAGTCTATAAGAGATTCAGTAAAAAATTAATAATATGAGTTTATACAAAATATCTTTATTTTGGATTTTTTTGAGTGTCGCAATTGTTTCTTGCGGGGGCGGCTCAGGATCCAGTATTGTCTATCTTCCACCATCATACAATGATGACTATTCTAATATCTCTGTTACAGAGGGCAGTAAAAATATCATCTCGTTGATTGCGACTGATACGAATAATCGACTGGTAACTCACTCAATAATTGGGGGTAATGATGAGGAGTTATTTTCACTTACCGCTAATGGTCAATTAGCCCTTATTAAGGCATCAGATTTTGAATCACCACATGATTCAGACATTGATAATATTTATGAAGTTTCAGTTCAGGCTGCAGCAGGAGCAGATACTACTTTATTGGACATTAGAGTTTCAATTCAAGATGCACTTGAAGGAAGAGTTGTTGATGGACCAATCGTGGGTGCTTTTGTTTTTGTAGATAATGATGGTGATTTAGTTTTTGATGACGATGAGTATAAAACTACTTCAAATGCAGAGGGATTTTTCTTTATAAACAAGACTATTATAGGTTGTACTGGTATATGTAATCAGAGATTAGTAGCTAGATCTGGGATTGATTCACATACTGGAAGGTCTTCAAATTTAATATTAATGGCTCCAGTATTATTAGATAAATTAGTGACTATTTCACCAATATCGACATTAATAACGGTCGCCACTGACTCAAAAAAATTGCTAAATGGATTAGGTATAACCGATGATAAGAACGACGTACTAACTAGTAAGTTTTGGTCGCTAGCCATACAAGATCAAGTCGCTGCCAAGCAAATAACTAAGCTTAATCTTCAGTTAAGTATGATATTAAATGCCACTCATAATCTAATCACACCTCAAGAGAATGTTACTGTTATGCAGATAGCTGCCGCTGCCGCAACGAAGCTA
>CABXJW010000017.1 GCA_902512585.1 uncultured Woeseiaceae bacterium
ACACAGTAATAGTAAATGACATGAAAAATATTAAGGTAGCTTCTTTTTATCGTTTTATTAACATCTCCAATTTGAAGAATAATCAACAGCGATTGTTAAAATTATGCAAAGATTTTAATCTTCTTGGTACGATTTTACTTGCAGAAGAAGGTTTTAATGGATCTTTATCGGGGTCAGAAGAATCAATATTAGAAATTTTTCATTGGCTTGAAGAAGAATTTAATTTGACTGGCGCTATTCAACCATCAGTCAGATGGGGAAATGTAGCTCAACCTCCATTCAATAAAATGAGAGTTAAGATCAAAAGAGAGATCGTGGCGCTTGGGCGAGAGGATATTCGTCCTTATGAAAAATCTGGGAAAGCTTTATCGCCAAAAGATTGGAATAAATTAATTAATAACCCAGAAGCATTGATTATTGATACAAGAAATAAATATGAGATTGATATTGGTACTTTTCCGGGTGCGATAAATCCTCAAACAGATGCTTTTAGAGAATTCTCTGATTTTGCAATTAAATTATCAGTATCAAAAAAAAATAAACCAATAGCAATGTTTTGTACTGGGGGTATTCGCTGCGAAAAAGCCGCATCATTAATGGTTGAACTGGGATTCGAAGATGTCAACCAATTAGATGGTGGGATTCTTCATTATCTTGAAAAAGTTGAAGAAGCACAAAATCAATGGGTAGGGGAATGTTTTGTATTTGATAATAGGGTGGCGGTAGATGATGAAATTAAAGATGGTCAGTATGTTCAGTGTCATGCCTGCAGGCACCCATTATTAATGAAGGAAACTCTATCTCCTGATTATCAGGAGGGCATTTCATGTCCAAAATGTATCAATAAAATTTCAGAATCACGTTTGGAGCGTTTTAAAGAGAGACAGAAGCAGATTAACTTAGCCAAACAGCGTGGAGAAAAACATATAGGTAAAGTTCTCATTAAATGAACTTTTACCCTAAGAAAAATTAACGTCTTGTTGAGAGGGCTATATCCTTAAAGTCAAGATTTTCGTATGTAAATGTACTTTGCTGAACATATTTTCCCACCATCTTATCCCAGTCATAATGGATGCCAATTTTATTCTCGAGCGCTGGATAAATAGTAAATGTGATGCTGTATAGCTCATCCAAAGTACCGGGTAATTTTATATTTTGAGCATAATGTAAATTATCTGACATATTTAGATGAGGAGTTAGCTGTACATGGTTTATTTTACCGTTAGCGCTTTCGATAACAGCAGACACTCCTAGATAAGCTACGAATCCACCTAAAGGTGATCCCTCGGGTGCCTCATCTGACCAATTTGCAAGCATTTCGATATGAATATCAGTATCTGTTTCATTTAAAAAGTAGTTTTCAGGATGAACAATATCTTTTGGCGCCCCCTCGAACACTATATTAACCCCGGGCGATATAGTTTCTCTCCCAATGATCATTTCAGCAAATGAGAGATCAAAAAAAATAAGAAATAAAATTATTAAATAAGGATTCATATGATCAACTTTTTAATTTATTTATGCATCCATATTGGGAATCATTGCACTTTCGAGTTTAGTAATCATATCTTTTAAAAGCAATCTTCTGGTCTTGAGTCGACGCAAATTTAGTTGATCTGTTTCAGGTATTGAGGCTAAGTGGTCAATTTCAGCATTAATTTTTTGATGTTTTACGCGAAGCTCTTTGAGTCTAGAAATTTTCTCAATCGAATTTATATCAACTTTAATTGTCATAAATCTTGGGAGCTAATCTTTGAATTTACCATCTGATTTTTATTCTTACATAAAGTCTTTAGATGGCGCAATTATTCTTTTATTTAGTATTATTGTAATTCTCTACGAATAACTGCTTGTGGATTTGAGAATTTATGACAACAAAATCAGGATTTAGAATATTCTCTTTTGTATTATAGAGCAGAGGTTCACCATTAATTTTTAGAACTAATCCACCTGCTTGTTCTACAACAGCTTGTGCTGCAGCAGTGTCCCATTCTGATGTCGGGCCAAAGCGAGGATATATATCAGCTGAGCCTTCAGCAATTAGACAGAACTTCAGAGAACTACCAACAGGTTGTAATTCAAATTCATCTATTTGCGATAGAAAATTATCTAAACTTTTACCTCGGTGAGATCTACTCCCTACAATTCTGAGTGGTTGATTGATTTTATTGCATACAGAAATTTTCTTAGGTTCATGAGAAGGACTAAGAATTTGCGCTCCTAGTCCCTCACATCCAATGTATGTTTTTTGTGTTACTGGAACATGAACAATACCTAAAAGCGCTTTATGATTTCTAATTAAGGCAATATTTACAGTAAATTCACCATTTTTTTTAATAAATTCTTTCGTCCCATCCAAAGGATCAATAATCCAATATTCCCCCCATTGTTTCCGCTCATCGAAGCTTTGCAATGGATTTTCTTCTGATATAATTGGGATAGTTGGTGTGATGTCTTTTAACCCATCAACGATGATGTGATGTGAACGAAGATCCGCTTTTGTGAGTGGTGATTGATCATCCTTTGTTGTGATTAGAAAATCAGAGTTATAAATTTCAAGAATTGCTTTACCAGCGGTTGATACTATTTCTGATAAGGGCTTAATAAGCTGGTTTAAATTCATTTCAAAAATATTGAAGTTGATAATATTAAAAATAAAAATACAGTATATTTATAAAAATGCATACCTCTCTTAATAAAATTTTAACAAATTGCAAAACTTTGATGTTAGATATGGACGGTACAATCTTAGATTTAGCTTATGATAGTTCTATTTGGCTTGATTTGGTACCGAAGGAATATGCACAAAAAAAAGGTATATCTCTCAAAGATGCTAATATCGAATTGCATAAATATTTTGTTAGTATGCAGGGAACTTTGCAATGGTATAGTCTAGATCATTGGAGTGATCTACTCGGTATTGATATTTTAAGAATACATGAGTTACAAAAAAATAATATTCAATATTTACAGGACGCAGAATATTTTTTAAGAAAAATTAAATCCTATGATATCCGTCTTCTTTTAGTTACTAATTCTTTTCGTAGTATTCTTGATTTAAAATCTGAAGTTACTGGTATTGATAAATATTTTGATCAAATGTATGTTTCGCATGATTTTGGTGCTCCTAAAGAAAGTCAGATATTCTGGGAGCGATTCAATGAAATTGAGACATTTGATTGTAGGCAAACAACTTTTGTTGATGATACGGAAAGCGTTTTAGATAGCGCGCGAGAATTCGGTATAGATTCATTAGTTCAGATAACACTTCCAGATAGTCGAAAAAAGGAACAAGTGGCTGAGAATTATCTTGGGCTAAAAGGGATTAATCAGCTAATAAATAATAATGGTTGCAGTAATTAGTATTTTTTACGATATTTTTTAACTCTTTTAAAAGCTGGTTTTTTAAGTTCTGGTAATAGAGTCGGATCATAATTAGCTACAGGAATTTTTTTACCAATATATTTTTCGATATCAGGTAAGGAGATAGCATAGGTTTCACAGCCAAAACTGATTGCATTTCCTGCTGAACCAGCCCTAGCAGTTCGCCCAATTCTATGAACATAATCTTCGACATCCTGAGGTAAGTCATAGTTAATAACATACTCCACATTTGGTATATGTAGGCCCCTAGATGCAACATCTGTTGCAATAAGCACACTGAGTTGGTCTTTTTCGAAGCTTTCCAGCATTTTTACTCTCTTGTTTTGTGCTACATCTCCAGAAATTGCTTTGGCATCAATATCATTTTCTTGAAGATATGCTTCCACTTTTTCAATTTCTTTTTTTGTATTGATAAAGACCATAGTTTTACTATTAATAACCTCTCTAATTAAGCCAACAAGAAGCGGAATCTTCTCCTCATTTGATGGAAAGAAAATTGCCTGTCTAATTTTATCTGCGGTCATTTTTTCAGGTTCAATTCTAACCAATGCTGGCTCATTCATATGCTCGTATGCTAATTCCATGACACGATGCGATAAGGTTGCGGAGAATAACATGCTGAGTCGATTTTCTGGTTTAGGGAGTCTTCTCAGTAGATAACGGATATCCTTTATAAAACCTAGATCAAACATTCTATCAGCTTCATCTAAAACCAAAACTTGAATATTGCTAAGTTTAAATACACCTTTTTTATAATAATCAATTATTCGACCAGGAGTTCCAATTAGAATATCTAGGCCATTTTTTATTTCAGTTGCTTGTTTTTCATAATCAGTACCTCCGTAGGCTAAACCTATCCTGAGTTCTGTGGATTTAGATAATAATCTCGCATCTTTAGCGATCTGGATTGCTAGCTCTCGTGTTGGCGCTAATATGAAAATGTTAGGATCTAAATTGTCAATTGCATCGGAATTATTATTATTTTTTATAATGTGTGTTATGGCAGCTATTAAAAAAGCAGCAGTTTTGCCAGTACCTGTTTGTGCTTGACCAGCAACATCTTTTCCTTTGAGTGCAATAGGAAGCGTCTGATCTTGAATGGGAGTACAATGAGTGAAACCAGCTTGATTAATGCCATCAAGAACACGTTTATCAATATTTAGTTGGTTAAATTCAGTCTGACTTAAATGATTATTTTTCATAGTTTTCTAAAAAAGTTGCTAAAATACTTGCAATATATCTCGTGACAGGTTCAAATTAAGATATTAAGAGACAACTTTCGTTGTATCAATCAAGTTTATACTATCCAAATTCAAAATAAGTGACGTTTAAACTTCGATATATTGCCTGATTGGAAACCAAGCGTCACTTTATTTTTTCAATGTTCATATATTAATAAGGTTTATATGAGCGAAATATTAACTTTGAACTAATTTTAATTCGGAGGATTTAACCGGTGGGTGATAATACAATACAAACTAGTGATGCTGCATTTGACACAGACGTACTTAATTCTGAGAAGCCAGTGTTACTTGATTTTTGGGCTGAGTGGTGCGGACCTTGCAAAATGATTGCACCTCTATTAGATGAGATAGCTAATGAATATCAAGATAAAATTACCGTCGCAAAAATTAATATTGATGAAAACCAAAGTACACCGCAAAAATATGCTGTCAGAAGCATTCCTACTCTGATGATATTTAAGGATGGTAATGTGCAAGCACAGCGAATGGGTGCTTTGTCAAAATCACAACTAGTTGAATTTTTGGAAGCTAATATATGAATGAAAAAGTAAATAATAGGCCTAGAAGACCCAAACAATCTTCCAATCACTCAAATCGACGAAGACGAAGACCACCTCGCCGAAATGATGTATATCCTGATGATGCTGAGAGTTTAGAAGTGATTTCTCCTGATCAACTCGAACTCAGTAAGCAAGGGATGAATCTTACTGATTTAAAAAATAAGCCGCCTTCAGAATTAGTCGAATTAGGTGAGTCGCAGGGTCTTGAAAATCTTGCTAGATCGCGTAAACAGGATATTATTTTCTCTATATTAAAGGCGCATGCTAAAAATGGTGAAAATATATATGGAGATGGTGTTTTAGAGATATTACAAGATGGATTTGGATTTCTTAGATCAGCAGATAGTTCATATCTAGCCGGTCCTGATGATATTTACGTTTCGCCGAGTCAAATACGCCGTTTTAATTTAAAAACAGGTGATACGGTTTCGGGTTTAATAAGACCTCCAAAAGATGGCGAACGTTATTTTGCATTATTAAAAATTGGTGAAGTTAATTTTGACGCACCAGAAAATACCCGGAGTAAAGTTCTTTTTCAAAATTTAACACCATTACATCCAGCTAATAGACTGACCTTGGAGCAAGGTAATGGCAGTAAGGAAGACTTGACGGCCAGAATAATTGATATGGCTTCACCGATTGGGAAGGGACAGCGTGGTCTGATTGTTTCACCACCAAAAGCGGGCAAAACAATATTATTGCAAAATATTGCATCAGCTATTTGTGCTAACAATCCTGATGTTACGTTAATAGTACTATTAATTGATGAAAGGCCAGAAGAAGTAACAGAAATGGCAAGGACAGTAAGAGGTGAGGTGGTCTCTTCAACGTTTGATGAACCTGCAAGTCGACATGTTCAGGTTGCCGAAATGGTTATCGAGAAAGCAAAGAGACTTGTCGAGCATAAAAAAGACGTTGTAATTCTTCTTGATTCAATAACTAGATTGGCAAGAGCCTATAACACAGTTGTTCCGTCATCTGGTAAAGTTCTAACTGGTGGTGTTGATGCGAACGCTCTTCACCGGCCAAAACGTTTCTTTGGTGCTGCACGTAATATAGAAGAAGGTGGAAGCTTAACTATTTTAGCTACAGCACTTGTAGATACTGGATCTAAGATGGATGAAGTGATTTATGAGGAATTCAAAGGAACAGGAAATATGGAAATTCATCTTGATCGAAGAATTTCCGAAAAAAGAGTATTTCCAGCAATAAACATCAATCGTTCTGGAACCCGAAAAGAAGAACTATTAACGGATCCTGATGAATTGCAAAAATTATGGATTTTGCGAAAAGTGTTACATCCGATGGACGAACTCGCTGCTGTAGAATTTCTAATTAATAAGATGCAAGATACAAAAACAAATAATAAATTCTTTGATGCTATGAAGCGTTAAAACCAATTGAAATATGCTAATAATTTTTGAGGAATAAGATGCGCATAATTTCTATTTTAATAATATTACTAATGACGGCTCCTACATTAAGTAATAATTTAAATCAGATCGGTGAAAATCAATATAAGATTGTTCCAAATGATAGTTGGATACGAGTCCTCGCTTATCCAGATGGACCTCTACGACGTTTTGGTCATCACCATGTTATCTCACATACTGCAATTAAGGGGACTGTCAAAGTTAAATCAGATCTATCTAAATCAAGTATAGATCTTGAGCTCAAAGTTTCTGATTTTGTGGTGGATGATGCAACACTACGCATGCTTGAAGATGAAAATTTTCAGAAAGAAGTATCACAGAAAGATATTAATGGTACTCGTGAAAACATGCTTGGAGAGAAATTGTTAAACGTTGAGCAATTTCCATTAATCAGAGTTTCTGCCGAAAAGATAGACGGAGAAATACCAGATATTAAAATTGAAACGGCAATTACCATCAAAGATGCTACATATAAAGTTGTAATACCAGCTAATATATCAATTTCCGATAATAGTTTAATAGCGAGTGGAAAATTCGAGTTGAACCAAACCGAAATTGGACTAGTTCCATTTTCTGCGGCGGGTGGAGCGTTAACTGTAAGAGACTTGCTAGTATTTAAATATGAAATTTATGCGGCATTAGAATAATTAAGTTTTTTGTGCTTTAACTTGATTATGCTTGCATTACGCTGGTATGAATTTTCTCAATTTGAGACCAAGCTGATTCAATAGCACCAACTTGCCATCCCTGCAGTCCGCTTACTTGGTCACCTGCGAAATATATTCGCCCTTGCGGTTCCCTCAATATGGGTAAATATTTTTGACGATCAGGCGGGGACCATGCTGACCATCCAGCTTCACTGAAGCGAGTGCGATGCCAGTCTATTGAGAAAGCTTTATTATCATAATGTTTACGAAATTGACCTGGATGAATAGGCTCAGATCTTTCAAGGGCCTGTTCGACTTTCTGCTTCATGTCTAATTCACCATGAACAACTGCCGCGTATCCGAATGCATAGGCACTTTGAATGATTCCTTTTTTACCGCAATAACCATAGGATGGATAGATGACAGTGTGCCCTGGAATACCTGTCGTGCTTGATCCACCATAAATATTATCATCTTCTTCCCAAAAACGACGATTCATTTGTAGAGCCAATTTACCAACAGTCATTTTTCTGGGCGCATTCATTGCTTCTTTACAATCTTCTGACAAATCAGTTTTAAGTTTCGCTAACATACCCAATGGAATAGTTGTAATGCAATATGCTGCAGAATGTTTACTGACCTTACCTGTTTTAGTATTACGGTAAGTAACATTAACACCACTGTCATTTTGAGTTAATTCTTGCACCTCAGCATCGTAGATAATCTTGTCACCAACTTGACGTTCAAAACCCCGTGCTATTTGATCCATCCCACCGACTGGTTGATACATTGATTCTGGATGATCGATGGTTGTTACTCCTTGGAAAACATTACCCAAACCAGACTGAAGAATATCTTTAAAAGCATAGGCATTTGTCCCAGCCATAACATCATCCGTACTGACACCCATAGCATTAAAGTTAGATAACCCACGATGACGCGTTCCTTTATATTTAAGGTCTTTGGCATCCAAGAAACCTTCACGAATTAAATAATCTGTGAGTTTTTCTCTATCACGATTAGTTAGTTCCTCATCAAGTGCTCCTTGATCAGTGAGCTTCGCAAGTAATTCAGAGGTATAACCTCGCATATCGGCTTTTATTTCACGTTTTCTTACTCGTTTTCCACCCAAGGGTCCATTTGCATTATTAAATTGTACATATCCCAAATCATTCTCTTGAACCATAATTTCCATTGGAACACCAAACTTACGAATATAATGAAATACAGCATGATGAAAGCTTGGAAGTCTCCAGGGGCCATGATTAAAATATTGACCATCATCAAATTTACAAGTGCGACTTTCTCCATCAATAGTCGTAGTTGTAAACCCAGCTCGTGACGATTGACAACGCCCACCTGCAAATGGACGAGCTTCTAATATTTGACAGTCATATCCACGTAAACCCAGCTCGTAAGCTGCAGTCATTCCTGCTAAACCAGCTCCCAATATGACAATTTTTGTGTTTTTTGGGTTACCAGTCAGATTAGGAGGTGCTTCTGCAGCAGAGGCAATTCCCATATCCCATCCGTTTAGAGCGGTCATCATAGCTGATACACCACCTACTGCAGCACAAGTTTCAAGGAATTCTCGCTTAGTCATGATATGTGGTTGATAATGATTTTTTTTTGCCATTAGATAACTCCAACTATTTATTGGACTAATTCGAGCTCTACTTGAACGCTTACATCATCAGCAACCCAGTTAGTTGCTTCCCAACCAATACCAAATAATAATCGTTTTATCTCGAAACTACCTGAGAATTCGGCTTTTGTGTCAGTGGCATTAAATTCAAAGACCATAGTTACTGGCTGACTAATACCAACTATGGTTAGTTCACCATGAGCTGCATAATTACCATTATTTAGTGACTCAATAGTGTTAGAAATAAATTTTGAATTCACATATTGTGCTGGATTAAACCAGTCTTCTTCCATTAGATAAGCATCATATTCTGCATCACCTGAGTCTGCAGAATTCATTTTGACTACACCTGTGATTTTTCCTGATTCAGGGTCCTGAGGATCAAAGTCAATTGTGGCAGAAAAGACGTCGAATCGGCCGCGAAATGGAGCACCTTCAAGTGCCCCGATGAATCGAACATTACTTTCATCTGCCACTAATTGCCATTCTTTTGCATCAGCCGCTTTTATTACGGAACTTGTTATGAGTAAAAACAATAAAATCCATTTTAATTTAACTCTCAATTTATTTCCCTCTGACTTCTTGGATTCGTAGAAACACACAGCTAATTCTCGCGTATCGTGACAGCAACTGAAAAAATTTGCAATCGATTTCTACGTTAAAATGTTACTGTGCGTAACACAAAGCGTATTCAATAATTGAATACTAAATTTCCCCATAAGAAAGCTGATTAATGGAGAATTATGTTAACCGCGTTTTTCGTCAACACTCCATGATCCACTGCCTTTGGCCGCTATATATAAAAATATGAAGCAAAATAATACGGCTGCATCGCCCTTATTATTTATAGGCCAACCACCGCCCATTTTTGAAAAGTGTATGAGCCAGTATGCTCCCGCCATTAGTCCACTTGAAAGAAATGCAGCTGCAGAAGTGCATAATCCTATCATAATCATAGCGCCACCTATTACCTCGATTGGTCCTGCTAAGTAGTACATCCAACCTGCTTCACCTGCCATAATTGCTTGCATTTTTGGTATACCATGAAAGATGAATAAAAAACCTGACACAATTCTTAATAATGCATATGTTTGTGTTTCATACTGTTTCATAAAGCTCATATCTTTACCCCTTAGTTAGAATATTTATATTAATCAATACTATTATTTATGATTATAGAAAGATTATTCCTAATAATTACATAATTAATAGCACTCTGTCGATTTCCTATGAAACTAATTTTCTAATATTGTTAATCACCATCTATAAAAACTAAAGATTTCAGATTTATTAAATTCTTCTTTATTGCTTGGAAGTTCGATATACCCATCAGTGTCAATAAGCGTAGTAAAGTCACCGGAGGTATTAGTTTCAATCGGATTAGCTTCTAATATACCATTTTTTGAATTTCTAATTTTTACTGGCAATAGATAAGTTAAGGGGGGCTTAAATATTATATTTTTTTGTAATTGCACAAATTCACTAATTATATTTCTTTGACCAGAGGCTAAATTTAGTGCTGGAATTACATAATGGCGACAACAAGTAATTGTTGATACCGGATTACCAGGAAGTGCAAAAACAAGCTGTCCCTTGGGCCCAATACCAAACCACATCGGCTTTCCAGGCCTTTGAAGTATTTTGTGAAAGATATTTTTAACGCCTAATTCTTTTAAAATCTCAGGTATGTAATCCGCTTTACCCATAGATACACCACCACTGAGAATAATAACATCTGATGAATTTAAGACTTCATTAATATTTTTATACTGCAACTCTTTGTCATCTATTAAATGCTTATATTCACTGTTTTCATAGTTGTGATTTTTCAACATACTTAGTATTGCTGGACCATTAGACATTCTGATTTGATGTGAGAAGATTTTTTTCCCAGCTGCCACTAATTCATTTCCAGTAGATATGACAGCAATCTTTGGATCAATATTTACAGAAACATTATCCTTATTGCACGAGAGAATTGCGGAAATATCTATTGTTTTTATTTTATGCCCAATATCAAATATCAAAGCATTTAATTTGTGATCAGATCCTTGACGATGGATATATTGATATTTTTTTGGCTGGTGGTTTTGATTAATGACGTATTTTTTATCTTTCTTTATAAGTTGTTCTATCGGAATAATACAATTGGCATGAGTCGGAAGGATTGAGCCTGTCATAATCTCTATACATGAATTTGCTTCCTCAAGTGTGCTTGGTGAGTCACCTGCAAATTGTGTTTCAGTAACTAGAAAGCTACGCCTACCTTGTTCATAGGAATTAAAGTTTATAGCTATTCCATCCATAGTAACTCTATCAAATGGAGGTTGGTCTCTTTCGGCTTGAATTGGTTCCCTAAGTATTTTTCCAATGGCATCAAGCGTGTTTACTTTTTCTTGACCAAATTCAGAGATATTTTCAAAAATAAATTTGATTGCATCTTCAGATGTGATCATTTTATGATCTATCAATAGCTTTGAAACCTATATCGTTACGATGATATTCATCTTTCCATGAAATTTTAGTAACATTTTCGTATGAATTTTTCTGAGCATTATGTATATCATTACCCATACCTACAACACATAAAACCCTACCTCCAGCAGTTAGAATTTCATTTTCCTTTAAAATCGTACCGGCATGAAAAACTTTAGCGTTATCTTTGTCTATCGAGTTTAATCCAGAGATTTTATCCCCTTTGGTATATTTTATTGGATACCCACCAGCTGCCATAACTACACCAAGTGCTACTTTCTCGTCCCAAATAATAGAATGATCTGATAGCTTCCCACTGAGAGTTGATGCACATAATTCAACAAAATCAGATTTCAATCGCATCATAATAGGCTGTGTTTCTGGATCACCGAAGCGACAGTTATATTCGAGAATTTTTGGATTACCATTCTTGTCGATCATTAAGCCGGCATATAAAAAACCAGTATAGTCAATACCATCTTTTTTTAAGCCTGATAAAGTTGGATTGATAATTTCATTCATTACTCTTTCGTCAAGTGATTCTGTAATTATTGGAGCTGGAGAATATGCGCCCATGCCACCTGTATTTGGACCTAAATCATTATTATCTCTAGCCTTATGATCTTGTGAGGTTGCTAATGGAAGAACGTTGGTCCCATCGGTAACAACAATGTAACTCGCCTCCTCACCTTCAAGAAATTCTTCAATGACTATTTTTGAACCAGCATCCCCAAAACTCTTTGCTTCTAAAATGTCCTTTACAGCATCAATTGCCTCTTCCTCAGTCATAGCAACAATAACGCCCTTGCCAGCAGCAAGACCATCAGCTTTAACCACGATAGGTGCTCCTTTTGACTTTATATAAGAGATAGCAGGTTCAAGCTGATTTAAGCATGAATATTCAGCAGTCGGAATTTTGTGTCTTTTGAGGAAATCTTTTGTGAAGGATTTTGAGCCTTCTAACTGAGCAGCTTTTGCTTTTGGCCCAAAACAAGGCAGTCCGGCTGCAGCAAATCTATCAACTATCCCCAGTACTAGTGGAGCTTCAGGACCTATTATTGTTAAATCGATATTTTGTAACTTTGCAAAATCTAGGAGGCCATCAATATCGTCAGCCTTAATTTTGACATTTTCAACTTTTTGTTCTCTAGCGGTACCACCATTACCAGGTGCCACATAAATATTTGTGACTTTTTTCGATTGTGAGCATTTCCATGCAAATGCATGCTCTCTTCCACCATTACCCACTATTAGTATTTTCATTGTTGCTACCTTAATGTTTAAAGTGACGCATTTTAGTAAATATCATAGCAATATTGTGCTCATTGGCAGCATTGATCACCTCATCATCACGCACTGACCCACCAGGTTGTATAATAGCGCTAATATTATGCTCAGCAGCAGCATCGATACCGTCTCTAAAAGGAAAGAATGCATCTGAGGATAGGACTGAGCCCGATACAGTCAATCCCTCATCCTTAGCTTTAATTGTAGCTATTTTTGTACTATATACTCTACTCATCTGACCAGCCCCAACTCCGACGGTCATTTTGTCCTTGCAAAAGACAATTGCATTCGACTTTACAAACTTACTTATTCGCCATGCAAATAAAAGATCTTGCAGTTGTTTTTTTGTTGGAGTGATTTTTGTAACAATCTCGAGATCAGCTTCGTTGATCATCCCATTATCAATAGTTTGAACTAAAAGACCACCTGATACCTTTTTAAGTTCCAGCCCCCTATCATTTGATGATTTCTGGTTCCCTATATCCAGTACTCTTATATTTTGTTTTTTAGCTAATATGATTTTCGCATCATCAAGTACCCTAGGAGCAATTATAACTTCGACGAATTGCTTTTTGAGGATTGCGGATGCAAGATTTGCATCAAGTGGACGATTAATTGCAATAATACCACCAAATGCTGAGGTAGGGTCTGTCTGAAAAGCTCTCTGGTATGCTTCCAAGATATTATTATTAGTTGCAACTCCGCAAGGGTTTGCATGCTTTACAATGACGCAGGTAGGTTCTTGAAATTGATTCACACAATCAAGTGCGGCAGCACTATCAGCAATATTATTATAGGATAATTCCTTTCCTTGAATTTGAGTTGCTGAGGCTAGAGAGTCGCAGTTATTGGTATTATCATCTTTATAGAAGGCAGCTTCTTGATGGGGATTTTCTCCGTAACGAAGTTTAGAAATTAAATTCCCAGTATAAAAAAATTGATCAGTAAATTTCTCTTTTGAGAACGTTTGGCTTAGATATTGTGTGATAGATGCATCATAGCTAGCCGTATGACCAAATGCTTTAGCCGCAAGTTTCTGTCTATACTCTAAGTTTAACTTATCATTATTAAATCTATTTAAGAATTGATCATAATCATCAGGGTCAACCAATACAGCAACACTCTCATGATTTTTTGATGCCGCTCTAATCATTGCGGGACCACCAATATCAATATTTTCGATAGCGTCATCTAGTGAAGTATTGGGATTGCTTATAGTTTCTTTAAACGGATATAGATTAACTACTAATAAGTCGATGGGGTCTATCAGATGAGTTTTCATGACCGGCTCGTCAGTTCCCCTTCTTGCTAGCAAACCACCATGAATTTTTGGATGTAGTGTTTTGACTCTTCCGTTCATTATTTCAGGGAATCCAGTTTTCTCTGAAACTTCTATGGCCGGAATATTAGCCTTTTTAAGAGCAGCATAGGTACCACCTGTCGATAGAATTTCTATGTCATTCTGATGCAAGAAATTTGCTAAATCGATTAAACCATTTTTATCCGAGACACTAATTAGTGCGCGGGTAATTTTAAACATTATCTACCTTTTATTTAATTGAATATGATTTTAGTTTTGTTCTTAAAGTACCACGATTGATACCTAGAATCTCAGCTGCCTGGCTTTGGTTTCCATTTGTGTATTTCATAACTTCTTGGAAAAGTGGTTCTTCTACTTGCCCTAAAACAAGATTATATAAATCACCAGGGCGGTCTCCATTGAGACTATCAAAATAATTTTTCAATGCATCTTGGGTTTGGTCGCGCAGTAATTTGCCATTCATGGCACTTGAACTTTCAGCACGTCGAGTACCGATAATCTTTTTATTTGGCTGATCTTTTTTCAATTTATAACTTTCCTGATTCTACCTATTGAAACTAAGATGATTATTTTATCTTAATTAATTTTTATTATTATGACTCAGATTTATGAAAATATTCTTTCACTAAATTCACTTGCTCATTTGTGCTATCCACACGAACAATTTTTGATCTTAATATTTTTGAATCATCTAAATGCTTACAGTACCAACTTAGATGCTTTCTGGCTAATCTTAAACCTAGTTCCTCACCATAAAACTCATAAAGATTTTCTAGATGCTCAAGTATGGTATCACGGACATGATTTTTTTCTAGCGGAGGAGCATGTTTTCGGTTAATAAAATAATAATTTAATTCATGAAAAATCCATGGCCTGCCCTGTGCAGAGCGTCCAATCATGAGAGCGTCAGCATTACTAGATTTCAATACTTCGATTGATTTTTCAGGTGAATCGATATCACCGTTCGCTATTATGGGAATAGCTACTGATTTTTTTATTTGCGCAATAGTATTATACTCAGCGACTCCTTTGAAACGACAAGCCCTTGTTCGACCATGAATAGCAATTGCCTGTATACCACTACTTTCAGCTATATGTGCTATTTCTCCAGCGTTTCGCTCATTAGTATCCCAGCCTGTCCTCATTTTTAGTGTTACAGGGACATCTACCGACTTTACAACAGCTTCAAGGATGAGCTTGACGTTCTCTGTATCTTTCATCAATGCTGATCCAGCAAGTCTTTTACAAACTTTTTTAGCTGGACATCCCATATTTATATCAATAATTTGCGCTCCTTTTTCAACACAAATTTTGGCTGCTTTTGAGAGTAATTTTGGTTCAGCACCAGCTATTTGAACAACCCTTGGTTCGATATCCATATTGAGATTAAGACGATGTTTAGATTTTGTAGTTTTCCAAAAGTTAATATCAGCAGTAGTCATTTCTGATACCGTCATGCCAGCACCGAATTTGTGACAAATTTTTCTAAATGGAGAATCAGTAATTCCTGCCATTGGAGCTAAAAGAAAGGGGCTATCTAATTTAAATTTCCCAATTCTCATTACATTAGTTTATTTATTAAATGAGCCATTCAAGAATGACCATTCTTCATAATATTCTGGAGAATTTATCGAAATAAAATCTGCGTAACTTTCTTTAACATAATCCACTTGATCCTTAAGTATTCCTGATAGACCAATGATTCCATTTTTATCCAACTTGTCTATAAGGAATGGGGCTAAAGCCACCAGAGGTTCAGCTAGAATATTAGCAATGATAATATCGAATTTATCTTTAGATTTACTGATATTATTCTTAACAACCATATTGACTTCAACATTATTTTTGAGAGCATTTTGTTTTGTAGCTTCTATTGCTTGTGGATCTATATCTATCGCGGTTACTTTTCTCGCTCCTAATTTCAAAGCTGAAATACCTAGTATTCCTGAGCCACAGCCATAATCTAAGATATGTTTATTCCTTAAGTCAAGCGAATCTAACCATTCTAAACATAGTTTTGTTGTAGGATGCGTGCCGGTACCAAATGCTAAACCAGGGTCGAGATAAACAATCACTTTGTCTTTAACAGATGATCTAAAATTTTCTGGATAAATCCATAATTTCCTTCCAAAACACATTGGTTTAAAATCCTTCATCCACTCTCTCTCCCAGGCTCTTCCAATAAGTTTTTTTATAGAATGTGGTGGGAGCTCACTAATATTTAGCTTATCTAGTATATCTTTTTTTAGGGCATCAAAGTCTGTGTGTAGTTCAAATAGTCCAGTTATAAAACTATCCTCCCAATATGGGGTTTCACCCGGAAGTGGCTCATAAATAGATTCTTCACCTGCATTAGTATACGTAATAGAGGCGGCGTCATATTTATTATATATTTCTTCTACTTTGATTTTATTTATTTGATCAAGTCTTAGTCTAAACTGATACCAATCATTATAGTTTCCGGCACTCATAATGATGATTAATTGAAATTAGAGCCCCAGTCTTTTTTCTAGATAATGAATATTCGTACCACCATTTTTAAAAGCTGAATGTTGCAATATTTCTTGATGAAGTGGAATATTTGTTTTTATACCTTCGATAACAATCTCTTTCAGCGCGTTACTCATTCGTGTAATAGCAGATTTTCTATTATTCCCATGAGAGATTATTTTACCTATCATTGAATCATAATGTGGAGGAACACGATAACCACTGTAGACATGACTGTCGATTCGAATACCAGGACCACCTGGCATATGCCACAACTTAATGTCTCCAGGTGAAGGCATGAAACTTTTTGGATCTTCAGCATTCATACGACATTCTATTGCATGTCCCCTAATTTTAATATCTTGTTGAGTAAAGTTAAGTTTTTTCCCAGCAGCAATATTCAATTGCTCTTTAACAATATCTATTCCAGTCACCAGTTCTGTAACAGGATGCTCGACTTGAAGCCTAGTATTCATTTCAATGAAATAAAATTCGTTATCCTGATATAAGAATTCAAATGTTCCAGCACTTCGGTAATTCATATCTAGACATGCTTTTACACAACGTTCACCTATGTAAGCTCTCTGTTCATCTGTAATACCCGGTGCTGGAGCTTCTTCAATTACTTTTTGATGTCGGCGCTGCATTGAACAATCTCTTTCACCAAGATGAACTGCATTTCCTTGCCCATCTGCTAAAATTTGAACTTCAATATGACGTGGCGTTTCTAGGAATTTTTCCATGTAGACATCCTCATTGCCAAATGCTGATCTCGCTTCTGCTTGCGTAAGAATAATAGCATTTAATAAAGATGCTTCTGAGTGAACTACACGCATACCTCTTCCACCACCTCCACCAGATGCTTTGATGATGACTGGATAACCAATTTTTTTAGCTATCTTAAGATTCTCATCTGCGTCATCATCCAGAACCCCATCGGACCCAGGTACTGTTGGGACACCAGCTTCTTTCATAATTTTTATAGCAGATACTTTATCCCCCATTAACCTGATTGATTCTGCTTTTGGGCCAATAAAAACAAAACCTGATGACTCCACGCGTTCAGAGAAATCTGCATTTTCAGAAAGAAAACCATAGCCCGGATGAATTGCCACAGAATCAGTCACCTCTGCCGCACTTATGATTCTGGGCATATCTAGATAACTCTGATTACTCGGTGCTGGGCCAATGCACACAGTTTCATCAGCCAATAGGACGTGCTTAAGGGTACTGTCAGCCGAGGAGTGAACAGCTACTGTTTTTATACCCATCTCATGGCAGGCGCGCAAGATTCTTAGAGCGATTTCACCACGATTGGCAATAACAACTTTGTCTAACATATCACTAAGCTCTTAATTATTGGAATCTTGATCAATTATGAATAATATTTGATCATATTCAACGGGCTCACCATTTTCTACGCGTATCGATTTAATGACTCCAGTCGCTTCAGCTTCTATTTGATTCATCATTTTCATAGCTTCAATAATGCAGAGTGTATCACCTTCTTTAACATGATCTCCTGCTTGAATATAAGGAGGGGCATCTGGAGATGGGGACGCATAAAATGTACCTACCATTGGTGATAGAACTTCATGATCGTGCTCATTGTTAATAACTTTTTCAATTTTACTATTCTGCTGTTTAGCTGAATTTTGGGATGTTTCTATAGGAGGTACTGAGTAATTTTGAGGTTCTGGACTATTATTTTTTATATGACTAGATTGACGCGATATACGAACGGAATCTTCTCCTTCAGTGATTTCAATTTCAGCCACTCCAGATTCGTTCAATAGTTCAATAAGTTTTTTAACTTTTCTTATATCCATAGTTCTTTTTCCTAAGATAGATCAATTTTTTTCATAGCCGCGATTAATGCTAATTCATAACCATGCGCACCTAAACCAATAATGCAGCCAGAAGCAATATCGCTGAAAAAACTTTTATGACGGAATTCTTCCCTAGAGAAAGTATTACTTAGATGTATTTCATAAAAGGGAATAGCAACTCCGAGTAATGCATCTCTAATTGCAATACTAGTATGAGTAAAGGCACCAGGATTAATGAGAATGAATTGTGTGCCCATTTTTTGACTTTCATGGATCTTATTGACAATGTCATGCTCAGCATTACTTTGATAGCAGTCAAGTGAGCAGCCAGCTTCATCGGCAATTTTAATTAAATAACCC
>CABXJW010000018.1 GCA_902512585.1 uncultured Woeseiaceae bacterium
GCACTGTATCATCCACGGTCTCATTAACTTTAACTTCTGGAGTTTTTGTATCCGATGATGGTTCTTCTGTAGTATCAAGTTTTGTTTTTTTCTTAACTGAAGTTATTTTTACTTTTTTACTTACAGATTTATCAGTTGATTTGACTTTTTTAGCACTTCTTGTACTTGGTTTTCCATCCTCATCTAATTCAATAAACTCATCATCACCAAGAGTGACTTCTGGTAAAGATGCTTTACCATCAAGAACGGCTTCTGCCATGTATGACGCATATAGTGAAACAGCTCTCATTGCATCATCATTTCCAGGTATTACATAATCAACCAAGTCAGGTGAGCAATTTGAATCAACTACACCAACCACTGGAATACCAAGTTTTTTCGCTTCACGAATTGCAATTTCTTCATGTCCAACATCAATAACAAAAATTGCATCAGGAATTGATCCCATATCCTTAATTCCACCGAGACTCTTTTCTAATTTCTCAGACTCTCTAGTTAAACCTAAGATCTCTTTCTTTGTTAATCCTTCAAAACCACCTTCTTCAGCCATTTGATCTAAGTTTTTTAATCTTTTAACTGATTGTCGAATAGTTTTATAATTTGTCAGCATTCCACCAAGCCATCTATGATTTACATAAGGCATTTCACAGCGTTCCGCCTCAATTTTTATTGCCTCTCTCGCCGCTCGCTTAGTTCCTACAAAAAGTATTTTCCCACCATCAGCAATCACTGCTTTGATAAAAGCATATGCATCCCTGACCATAGGAAGACTTTTTTCTAGATTAATAATGTGTATTTTATTTCTTGAACCAAAAATATAGGGTGACATTTTTGGATTCCAGTAACGGGTTTGATGTCCAAAATGGACACCCGCTTCTAACATTTCACGCATAGTTATTGCTTTCATTTTTCTCTCTCCGGGTTATGCCTCCGTCTATCCCATTATGCAACCTAGTTTTTAAAACTGAGCACCCAGCATTATGTGACGATAAACGTGTGGATTATTTGCCTCAAGGGCGCGCGTTTTATACCATAACTAGCCTGAAGGAACAATAATTTAATAGAATAAACTTATTTTTTTAAAAAAGATAAATGTAAATTTCAACAAAATCTTTTCTCTTAACAGTTAAACTATAGCTTAAAACAAAAATTGAGAGTCATATATAAAATGCCTGTAACAATCAAAAGCCCAGAAGAACAAGATAAAATGCGTAATGCTGGAAGACTGGCAGCGGATGTATTAGATATGATTGGTGATTTCGTTAAACCAGGTATTTCAACATCAGATTTAGATAAAATCTGCCATAAATATATTACAGAAGTGCAGCAAGCCATTCCGGCACCTTTAAATTATCGAGGATTCCCGAAGTCTATTTGCACTTCATTGAATCATGTCGTTTGCCATGGGATACCTGCAGAGAGAATTTTAAAGAATGGAGATAGTTTAAATATTGATATTACTGTAATCAAGGATGGTTTTCATGGTGATACGAGTAGAATGTTCTTCGTCGGTAAACCAAGTATAAAAGCAAAACGATTATCAGATATTGCCTATAAAGGTATGTGGCTAGGTATAGAACAGTTGCGTGAAGGTAATTATTTAGGAGATATAGGATATGCTATTCAGTCGTTTGTTGAGAAGAATAGATGTTCTGTAGTTAGAGATTATTGTGGTCATGGTATTGGTCAAATTTTTCATGAGGAACCACAAGTACTCCATTACGGTAAACCCAGAACAGGCCTACAACTCAAAGCTGGAATGACCTTAACAGTTGAACCGATGGTTAATGCTGGAAAAAAAGAAGTTAAACTACTTCCTGATGGTTGGACAGTAGTCACTAAGGATCATAATTTATCTGCCCAATGGGAACATACTATTCTTATCAAGAAAAATGGTTATGAAGTTCTAACATTAGGAAAAGACCAGAGATAATTAGTAATATGCAAAAAAACTCAATTGAGAATTTTATATCAGACCCTGATTTTGAATGGTTTGCAGAGTCTCTAAAAAAAAAGAACAGCATAAGCGCTTTAAAGCGATCATTATCAAAAATAAATGAACTTCTAAAGAATCGTTTTACTCAAAATAATGATGATATTAGGTCCTTAATTCATCTTCAATCGATTACTACCGATTTAGCTATAAAGCATCTTTGGGAGAGTAATAATCTCAATAGCTCCCTAGATATTACCTTAGTGGCTGTCGGTGGCTACGGTCGTGCAGAATTACACCCTCATTCTGATATCGACATTATGATCCTACTAAAAGATAAATTGAAAAAAGAAATCAATACTAATATTGAACTTTTTTTAACAAATTTATGGGACTTAGGTTTTGATCTAGGTCACAGTGTTCGCACCATAGAAGAATGCATAAATGAAAGTAAAAAAGATCTAACTGTAGTTACAACATTAATGGAATCAAGAGTAATTTCCGGTGAAAAAAAACTCTTCTTATTGATGAAAGACAATATAAAGCCCAATCTCATGTGGTCTTCTAGAGATTTTTTTATTTCAAAGACTAGGGAACAATCACAACGGCATCTCCGCTCTTCTAATGCAGCAAATAAATTAGAACCAAATATCAAACTTAATCCAGGAGGCCTTAGAGATATTCAACTTATCAATTGGGTGGCAAATAGACATTTTCAAATCCATGGATTAAATGAATTAATTAGTCATAACTTACTTACAGAGGGGCAATTAAGAATAATATATGAAGGTCAATCTTTTTTATGGAAAATCCGCTATGGCCTTCATTCAATTGCTAAGCGAAGAGAAGATCGCTTACTTTTCGATTATCAAAAGAATTTAGCCATCATGCTGGGTTATGAAGATGCGTCCTTCATGCTCGGAGTTGAGCAAATGATGCAGCGTTATTACCGAACAGTTATGGATATTAGAAGAATCAATGAAATGATATTACAACAATTTGAAGAACTTGTAATAGGTATCAAAAGTTCACTACCCATTGAAGTAAATGCCTCATTTCAAATCAAAAATAATTACCTAGAAGCCGCTAATGATCATATATTCAAGAAGGACTCGTCCGCATTATTAGAGATATTTCTTATATTGCAGAAAAAACCTGAATTACGAGGTGTTAGTGCACACACTATTGGTTTGATAAAAAGAAATTTACACCTTATTAATGATGAATTTAGACAACAGCCAAGAAATCATCGGCTTTTTCTCGACATTATAAAAGCACCACAGGGAGTCACTCATGAATTAAGGAGAATGAACTTATATGGTGTTTTAGGGCTATATATACCAGCTTTTGGTAGGATTGTAGGTCGAATGCAATATGATTTATTTCACACTTACACTGTTGATGAACATACGCTAAATGTTGTCAGTAATTTAAGACGTTTTTCGTTAACTAAATTTGATGATGAATACCCTCATTGCAGCAAAATAATGCAATCATTAAAAAAACCTGAAATTGTTTATCTTGCTGGCCTCTTTCATGATATCGCAAAAGGTCGTGGTGGCGATCACTCAGAAATAGGCGCTATTGATGCAAAAACTTTTTGTCTTGAGCATGCCATGGATAAGGATTCAGCAGAGATCGTTTCCTGGCTCGTAAAATATCACTTGTTATTTTCTATGACTGCGCAAAAAAGAGACATTAGTGACCCGAGAGTAATAAGTGAATTTACTCAGTTAATAGGAAATAGTTTACGTCTAGATTATCTCTATTTACTGACTATCGCGGATATAAGAGGAACCAATCCAGATCTATGGAATTCGTGGAAAGAGACTTTATTTTATGATTTGTACACTGCAACTAGAGACGCACTAAAAAATAAGCTAGAAGATCCAATAGATCACAATAACTTAATCTTTAATAAAAAAATCGAATCAAAAAAAATACTCTCAAGAATTAATATCAATAATGAAGAAATATTATCTATTTGGGATCTACATATAGATGATTATTTCATTAGATATAAGTCTCATGAAATAGCATGGCATACTGAACAATTAATAAAAAACAAAACCAACAAATTTATAAATATACGGCAACAAGAGAACAACAAAAGCATACAAATTGTAATTTATGCACCTCAATCTATGCGGACTTTTGCAGCAACTACTGGGATACTTGATGAGCTTGGCATGAATATAATGGACACAAGAATCGTTCCAATGAAGAATAATTATAGTATCGATACATATGTTTTTATCGACAAAGACATCAATAAAATAACCACCAAGACCATCCAGAAACTGGAGCTCAAATTAGCATCATTTTTAGATAGATCTGATCAAGATATACATGTATCTCGACGACCACCAAGAATTACAAAGCATTTTGCAACCAAATCTGAGCTTATCTTCAAAGACGATTCTCCAAACAATCGTACAATACTCGAAATAGTGACAAAAGATGAGCCAGGTTTATTATCTAAAATTGGGCAAGTATTCAAGAATCTGGATATTAATATCCAAACCGCTAAAATAATTACTATCGGTGAGCGAGCTGAAGATGTGTTCTTTATTGTTGACAAAAATGGTCAGCCATTATCAAAGAAACTAATGACACAACTAAAACATAATCTTAGAGAATATATTGGTTAATAATTATGCTTATTTTGTATGGTATAAAGAATTGTGACACTTGCAGAAAAGCCTCGAAGTGGCTTGAAAATAATAGATTTGATTTTATATTTCATGATTTTAGAAAAGATGGATTAGATAAGAATGTTCTAAATTCATGGTCAGATTTAATTGATCTCGAATTATGCCTTAATCGAAAAAGCGCTTCATGGAGAAAACTTTCAGAAGCTGAGAGAAATAAAGCTACTAATGATGTTGCAAAAATTTTTCTACAATACCCAACCTTAATTAAAAGGCCAGTTCTTAGGGGGAAATATTCAATAATCCTTGGTTTTCATCCTGAAGAATACAAAAAGACTCTAAAATAAGATTTTATAATCAAACTCAAAATCGCTTATAATATTAATTATGAATAGTTTAAGTAATCGCCAACTTTATTTCTCAGGATCTTTTGTGTGTCTAGTAATGATACTTTATGCACTATATGCAGAACATTATCTTTTTTTGGCGCCCTGCCCTCTCTGTGTACTTCAGAGAATTGCGGTCGTTGTAACAGGAATTCTTTTTTTAATTGCAGCGATACACTTACCGGAAACACCCAAAAATTATATCTACAATACTTTAATATTAATTACATCTCTTGCAGGTACTGGAATAGCGGGTTGGCATACTTGGCTTCAAAATCTTCCAGCGGATAAAGTTCCTAGTTGTGGACCTGGCTTCGACTATTTGGTGGGTAACTTCCCTCTAGGTGATGCTTTGCTACTAATATTCAGTGGCTCAGGCGAATGTGCAACCACAGATTGGAATTTTATGTGGTTATCTATGCCGGCATGGGTAGCTATTTCTTGTCTTCTACTGGCTTCTCTAAGCATCTTTATTAGTTATAACTCATTCAATAAATAAACATTTCATAATATTTAAATATATTTCAGTTAATTTAGGTGTATCTGCTATAGGAACGCATTCATTCACTTTATGAATAGTTTTATTTAATGACCCAAGTTCAATAACTTGAATTCCATGAGGAGCTAGAAATCTTCCATCAGAAGTACCACCATCAGTTGAAAGTATCGGCTCCTTTCCATTAAAGTCACGGATAACTGATTGCACGGTATCCCTTAGAAAACCAGATTCAGTATAAAAAGGTTCTCCTGATTCACGCCATCTCAATTCATAATTAAGTGATTCTTCATCACAGATTCTCTGAATGGCTAATTTCAATTTTTTATAGCTCCATGATGGATTAAAGCGGAAATTAAAAATAATATTAACCTCACCAGGAATTACATTATTAGCCTCATTGTTGGTTGATACATCAACAATTTGTAAGCTTGAAGGTGGAAAAGATTCGTACCCGCCGTCCCATTGGATTTTTAAAAGCTTAGCGATCAATGGTGAGCTTTTATGAATTGGATTGATTGCTAAATGTGGGTATGCAACATGTCCTTGAGTACCTCTAATTTTAAGAAATCCCGTCAAGGAACCTCTCCTTCCAACTCTTACTATATCTCCTAAGACATCTTTGCTAGAGGGTTCGCCAACAATGCACCAATCAATTTTTTCTTGTCTGTTCTGTAACTCCTCAATTACTTTCTTAGTTCCGTTTTGAGCGGGGCCCTCTTCATCACTTGTGATTAAAAAAGCTATACGACCATGATAATTTGGGTAGTTTGATATAAATTCCTGAGCTGCAATTATCATTGCAGCTAAACCAGATTTCATATCTGCAGCTCCTCGACCAAAGATATATTTCTCAGAGTAAGTTGCATCAAAAGGATCAAAATCCCAATCTTTTTCTGGTCCTGGTGGAACTACATCTGTATGGCCAGCAAAGCAGAGAGTAGGACCTTTTTCAGTTCCGATAGTAGCCCATAAATTGGTAACTTCCCCATATTTTAGTACTTCACATTTAAATCCAGAGGCGCTCAAGTGAGCTTCAATAATATCCTGGCAACCCGCATCATCAGGCGTAATTGATCTACAGTTAATTAAATCAGTTAACAGAAGATTTGAAAGATGATTTTTCATAAAGCTAGATTAAAGTAATTACATTAAGAACATTGATTCAAGTAACACATTTTTTTGGTTTTTTTACCACTTCTTTTCTGATGTAATCAAGCATTAACTCCTCGGGTTGAACGGCTGATTGGATATAGTTATTTTTCTGATTTAATTTTAACAAAATACCAGCTTTAGGATATCCTATATGCGCACTCTCACTAAAATTAAAACTAAATTTCTGCATAATATCAGGACAATCAACAAAACCGATCCCAAATGAATCTATTTCACTATCAATAATCAATTTTTTAAGCTCAATTAATGAAACTAATTTGATTGACGATATTAATTTAATTGTTCCGTTTTCTTTACGCTGATAACTCCCAACATACGATTCACTCATCCTTGCATCTTGGCAAAGCATTAAATTATTTAAGTTATAATTATCCATAACATCTGACGCAACCGCCTCCATAGAGGAGATCGGTATAATTTTAACATTAGCTGCAAAAGCCAATCCTTGTGCGACAGATGCGCCAATTCGCATACCAATAAATGAACCTGGCCCAATCCCCAAAACAATGGCATCAACTTCACTCATTAAAATATTTGCTTCATCCAGTAAATCATTTATCATCGGCAATAGGACCTGTGTGTGGCTTTTTGCCTCAAATACATTAGATTCAAAATAATTATTATTAATGTCCAATGCTACTGAGCAATTATCAGATGAAGTGTCAATTGCTAATATCTTCATATATATCCTTATGCCGACTTATGTGATTCTAGAAATTCTTTAACTTTATTAAGTAATTCAGTTGCTTGCATAGGAAAAAGACCTTCGAGAAATGTTTTACCATAATTTTTATTTTTTACTCTAGGATCACATAAGACCACCACGCCAAAATCTTTTTGATCACGAAGTAAACGACCTACTCCTTGTTTTAGAGCTAATACAGCTGTTGGCAGTTGATGGTCAATAAAACCATTACCACCATTCTTCTTTATGTACTCTAAACGTGCCATCATTAATGGATCTGCTGGTGATTTAAATGGGAGCTTATCAATTATAACCATATTTAAGGCCTCCCCCCTCACATCCACACCTTCCCAAAAACTACCAGTTCCCAATAATATAGCGTTTCCGTGAGATCTGAACTCCTTTAACATCTCATCTCGCGGTGAATCACCCTGAATCAATAACGTCCTCCCCTCGATTAATGTTTGTTTAGACGCAAACCAATTTCTAGCTTGATTTAGAGCATGATGGCTAGTAAAAAGATAAAACACTCCGCCTGAAACTAGCTTCAATAATGGGGAAGTTTCTACCAGCATTATTTCAGTGAAATTTGCATCTGATGGCTCAGGTATGTTTGAAGGCAAATAAATAAGCGCATTTTCACTCAGCGCATATGGGCTTGGAAAAGAACAATCCATAGCATCAAATAGGCCAATACGATCCTTAAAATAACTAAAATCATCACCTATAGCTAAAGTGGCTGATGTAAAAATCCAAGCTTTATCTGATTGCGTAATTAATGTCCTTAGTTTTTTTCCTACATCCAATGGTGTTAAATTTAATCGAAGACTTCGCGACTTAATATCCAGCCAACATAAACCATCACTTAATTCAAAATCCAAAATACTGGATAATCGATGAAAATAAAGCTCAATAATTTCATATTTTTTTTCCAATGAATCATGCATTTCTGCAATTGGTGAAATTACATGTGCGAGAAGTCTTAGATTTTCTAATAATGTCTTAATTGAATTTATGACTTCTTTGTTAATATTTACTAATTCATAACGACCCTCTCTTTTTGGGGCAGATATCATCAATTTATTTATTGATTTTTTTAATTTATCAATTTGCTTTAAAACCACCGGTTGATTCATTGGAATTATTATTACTAATAATTCATTGCATAATCTCTCGATTTCAATATTACCAATACTTATCCCAAAGAACTGAGCGGCTAAGTCTGGAATCTGATGCGCTTCATCCAATATCATTGCTTGAGCTGAAGGCAGAAATTCTGCGAAACCCTCATCTTTTATTGTTAGATCAGCTAGCAATAAGTGATGATTTATTACTACCAGATCAGATTCTTGAGCATTCTTTCTTGCCTTCACTACATGACAATCATTGTATTCAGGGCATTTTCTACCTAAGCAGTTATCGATTGTAGAAGTTACCAAAGGCCAAACTGATGAAGTTTCCGAAATATCAATTAATTCAGAACGATCTCCAACAATTGTTTGATGTAACCATTGATTGACTAATTTCAAATCACGAGCTATGTATTTATCATTTGAAGTTGCCAATTTAGCTCTATTAAGACATAGATAATTAGAGCGGCCTTTTAACAAAGCAGTAGATAATGGCCTGCCAATTGCCTTACTAATCAGAGGTAAATCTCTGTGATAAAGTTGATCTTGTAAAGTTTTTGTACCAGTTGATATAATAATTTTTTGACCACTTAATAATGCTGGAACAAGATAAGCAAACGTCTTCCCGATACCTGTTCCAGCCTCAATCACCAAGTTTTGGTTTTCTTTTATTGCATAGGCGACCTCTTCAGCCATTTTAGCTTGTCCTTGTCTTGGCTGATAACCACCCAGCATTGCTTTTAAAGGGCTCGATGACCCAAAAAAATCTTCTAAATTAATCATATGTAACTTTGTGTATTGAAGGATGAGTGAAAAAAAGCATAATATACTTTATATAGTATGATTGATTTAATAACATTCAATAATAAGATATAATCATATTAATTTCATACTATAAAACCATTAAACAAGTTCACCTCCTAAAAAATTATATTTCAAGATATTCGGCGTAAAATAATTATGACAACTACATTAAAAGCACTGCAAAACTGGGTTGATGAGGTAGCATCTCAAACACTTCCTGATAATATACAATGGTGTGATGGTTCAGAAGTAGAATATAACTTTTTAATAAAGCAAATGAACAAATCTGGTGATTTAGAGGCGCTCAATCAAAGTAATTATCCTAACTGTTATCTTCATAGATCTGATCCGACTGATGTCGCACGAGTGGAACATTTAACCTTTATTTGCACCAAAGAAAAAGAAGATGCAGGCCCAAATAATAATTGGATGGCCCCAATGGAGGCACATAATAAAATAGACCAACTTTTTAAAGGTGCCATGAAAGGAAGAACTATGTATGTTATTCCTTATTGCATGGGTCCGGTGGACTCACCATACGCCAGATGTGGCGTCGAAATAACTGATAGTGCATACGTAGTTGTGAACATGAAGCTGATGACTCGAATGGGCGCGAAAGCACTTCACAGAATAGAGCAAGAGGGTAATTTTGTGAAAGGACTCCATTCTACTGGAGATCTTGATCCTGAAAAACGATTTATTATGCACTTTCCTGATGAATTATCGATAAAGAGCATTGGTTCTGGCTACGGTGGCAATGCATTATTAGGAAAAAAATGTCACGCCCTAAGAATAGCTAGCTGGCAAGCCAGGAAAGAAGGTTGGTTGGCTGAGCATATGCTCATTGTCGGTATTGAGAATCCTCAAGGTGAAACTCATTATGTGGCCTGTGCTTTTCCTTCAGCGTGTGGCAAAACTAACCTTGCAATGTTAATTCCACCAAAATCACAGCCAGGTTGGAAGATATGGACACTGGGTGATGATATAGCTTGGCTTCATCTAGATGAGGAAGGTCAAATGCGAGCAATAAATCCTGAAGCGGGCTATTTTGGTGTCGTTCCAGGTACAAATGAAAAAACAAATAAAAATGCTTTTGATATGATCAAAAGTGACACTATTTATACAAATGTTGGATTAACTGAACAAAATGATCCATGGTGGGAAGATAAAAATATTGGTGAACCTATAATCGATTGGCAAGGTGATAAATTTAATTCAGATTTAAGATCTGCTGCACATCCAAACTCAAGATTTACTGTCTCAGCTGTTAACAATCCCTCATATTCGGAACTTGCAGAGGCTCCTGAAGGAGTTCCTATTTCTGCAATTGTGTTTGGTGGAAGACGAAAGAAACTTGCCCCTTTAGTGTATGAAGCAAATAACTGGAAACATGGGGTTCTGGTGGGAGCTGGGGTAGCATCAGAAACCACAGCTGCCGCAATAGGTGAAGTTGGAATTGTAAGAAGAGATCCAATGGCAATGAAACCATTCTGTGGATATAATTTTGCAGATTATTGGAGTCACTGGCTTTCATTTAGCGAAAAGTCAGATAAATTACCCAAAATATTTCACGTAAACTGGTTTCGTCAAAATGAAGATGGAAAATTTTTATGGCCAGGTTTTGGTGAAAATCTCAGAGTTCTTCGTTGGATTATTGATCGTTGTGAAAGTCGAGTCTCTGCTCGCTCCACATCAATAGGAAATATTCCAAATACAAAAGATATTGATACAAATGATCTAGATATCTCAAAAGATGTACTCGAGGAACTATTAACTGTTGAAAATAAAGAATGGCTCCAGGAGGTAAACTCAATTGGTGAATATTTTGAAACATTTGGTGATCGTCTGCCAAAAGAACTCAGTAATGAGTTTGATAAGTTAAAGAGTGCACTTACCTAAATTATTTTTCAGCAGTAATATAGATAACCCATGCAAGATCTGCTTCGCCAGTCGTATTCGGGGTAAACTCTCCATTACCTTCACCTTCCTCGTCCTCACCTTCCCAAAAGAATGTTACATTTTTAAAACCAGCTTGCAGCAATAACTCCTTGATCTCTGGAGCACTCCATAAACGCCAATTATATAAAAAAGCATCATTAATGGATGAACCATCAGAAAAATCGTAACTTATGGAGCACTTAATATGATTTGTTAAGGGGTGAAATTTAGATTGCCTCCAAATATAAGTAAATTCATCATGTTCAGTTTTTTCTGTTAATTCTTGGTGAGCCTCAGACCCACCAAATAAATCCAAAAAGAAAACTCCATCATATTTCAGTGTATTAAAGGAGCGAACAAAATATGAAAGTAATAAATCTCGAGTGTGAAAACAAAAATAACTAAAATTGAATGCAGATAATATATCAACCTCTATAGGGCGCATGGTTAAAACATCAGATTCTATAACTTTTATTCTTTTTTGAGTTTTATTATCCAAGTGTGACAAACGATTATTTTCAGTCCAATTTAATACAGCGCCATCATTATCTATACCTGATGCATAATAAGTATCCCCTTGATCTACCCAAGCACAAGATGAATTAGCTGTGCCACAAAAATCCTCTCTATATAGATAAGCTCGCTTTCCTTTTAAATTCTGGTAAGTGTTTTGCATGAACTCAATTTCATGCTCGACATTCTGTACGGAGCGCTCATAAAGATCATATATATCAGATATTTCAGCCAATGATTGATCTATGCTTTTCATTTAACCTTCTATGCTGCCTTTGGAAGTATTTTAAGAGCATTTTGCAGCACCTCAATACCGGCGTCTGAGTTATGTGCATGTGTGCTTAAATACCTTCTCCATGATCTAGCGCCAGGCTGATTTTTATAGAGCCCCAGCATATGACGTGTAATGTGCTTTAGATGATTCCCTTGATTTAATTGATCTTGAATATAGGGATACATAAGCTCAATTACATCCTCTCTCTTGAGTTGATCATATTTAGCAGATTCATCTAATAATTTAAGTTCATGCAAGAACCATGGTTGATGATAAGCATGCCTACCAATCATTACCCCATCTAATATATTAAGATTTTTTTTACAATCATCTAGATTTTTAATTCCTCCATTTAACGTAATATGCAAATGCTTAAAATCCGATTTTATTCGATAAACTCGATCATAATTTAATGGTGGTATAGATCTGTTTTCTTTTGGGCTTAATCCAGACAATATAGCCTTACGAGCATGAATTATAAATCTGGAGCACCCTGTTTCAGATACTATTTTAATAAAATTATATAAAAATTCGTAACTATCATAATCATCAATACCAATTCGTGTTTTTACCGAAATAGGTATATCGACAGCATTTATCATGGCATCAACACAATCAGCTACCAAGTTTGGATCCTCCATCAAACAAGCTCCAAAAGATCCTTTTTGAACACGCTCACTCGGGCATCCTATATTTAGATTTATCTCATCATAGCCTTCCTGTTCAGCTAAGATTGCAGATTGCTTAAGTTTATAAGGATTGCTTCCACCAAGCTGAAGAGCGACAGGATGCTCTTGATTATTAAAATGCAGATATTTTTTAGCACTACCATGCAACAGGGCTTCAGCAGTAATCATCTCTGAATAAAGCAATATATCTGGATTAAGTAATCTCATAAAATAACGGCAATGAGAATCTGTCCAATCCATCATTGGGGCAATGCTAATAATTTTTGAATTCTTCATATCTTTATTATACGAGCAGTATTCTCAGATTAATAAGTAAATTCAGTAATCGACCAGATAATTACCGATTAGTTTATATTTTGCTTTGAAGATGATATACATAATACATGCTTAGACCAGTTTTATTTTTATTGATTTTATTATTTCCATTTATTGTTATCAATTGGCACGCGACGAGGCTAATCAAAAAGAATAAGATAAGAAATTTTTCAAAAATTTATTACATATTATTTCTACTGCTATATGTACTTTTTATACTTTGGGCAGCGGAAGTATTTGAGATATAAGGCCACCCTAAAAATGAAAAAAAAATTCACCAGTTTCAAAGAATTCTACCCCTATTATATTAAAGAACATGCAAATAAATACACAAAGCTTTTGCATTTCATTGGCTCAAATCTATTCTTGTTTTTTGTAATCAAATTATTAGTTAGTAATGAAATGAGAAATTTATTTTTTGCTTTCTTATCTGCTTATGGCCTTGCATGGATCGGTCACTTTTTTGTGGAAAAAAATAAACCTGCTACCTTTGAATATCCAATCTATAGTTTCATGGGAGATTGTGCGATGTACTTTGATATCATTAAAGGTAAATATAAAATATATTAAATAATTAGTTTTAAATTAAATAAAACTTACAATCAATCGAGTGATTGTTGTACAATGTTTTAACGCCGATTTGACCAGCTTGCGGGCGTTTAATAAATACAGCTAAATAGAATTAATCCTGTTTAGCTTCGGCTGACAGGTTTTTTTTTGGATTCTTTATAGACAAAAAAGAATAAAAGGTACTGATAATCATGGACAGAAGAAAGTTAGATATTTTAATACAAGAAAAAAAATATCTTGTTGCTGATGGAGCCACTGGAACTAATTTCTTTGCTATGGGGTTAGAGTCAGGTTATCCCCCAGAATTATGGAATATTGAAGAACCTAACAAAGTAGCAAAAAATCATAAAAATTTTATAGCGGCTGGATCAGATATAATTCTTACCAATTCTTTTGGGGCGAATGAATTCAGACTAAAATTACATGATGCTCAAAATGATACTTATATCATTAACTACAAAGCAGCTGAAATTGCAAAGAAAGCAGCAGTAGAATTTAATCGCGAAATAATAATTGCAGGATCAATAGGTCCATCAGGAGAATTAATTACCCCTCTTGGTGAATTATCAGAGGAAGACGCTGTTAAAGGATTTTCTGAACAAATAAGAGGTTTAGTAGATGGTGGGGTAGATATATTATGGATTGAAACTATGTCTGCGGAAGAGGAATTAAGATGCGCTATAGAGGCAGGTAGGCAGTTCAATATACCTATGATCTGTACTTATAGCTTTGATACTCATGGTAAATCGATGATGGGTTTAGAGCCAAAAGATTTGGCCAGGGTTGCTGAAAGTTTTTATCCTGAAGTTATAGGTTATGGAGCAAACTGTGGGGTAGGTGCAGCAGACCTTATTGGAACAATGATTTGCCTTGAGAAGGAAAGAAAAAATAAATCAATGTTTCTAGTGGCTAAAGGTAATTGTGGTATCCCTGAATTTGTTGATGGTGAAATTAAATATACTGGTACTCCTGAATTGATGGCTAAATATGCTGGTATAGCTAAGACTATTGGTGCTGATATAATTGGTGGTTGTTGTGGAACACAAGCAGAGCATATTAACGCTATGAGTCATGGCCTCAAGAATGAACTAGATTCAGATATTAATATCGAGTCTATAATAGAATTATTAGGTGATATATCAGACGGTAATATTAATTTAGTAAACAACTATCTCAATCCTGAAATCAACTCAGGCAGAATATTAAAAAAAAGAACTAGACGAAGGAAAAAATAATAAGTACTCAGTGTTCACGCGTTTCTGATAGTTTAATCTCTGGCCATCGTTCTTCAGTTATACTCAAGTTTACTTTCGTTGGTGCAACATAAACAAGAAGATCACTGTGATCAAGAGCTAAATTATCATAGGCTTTTCTCTTAAACTCATCTAAAATCTTTGCATCTTCACAATCAACCCATCTCGCGGTTGCAACGTTAATTGTCTCAAAGGTACATTCAACTTTATATTCATCGAGCAATCTATGAGCTACAACATCAAACTGAAGTAAACCGACTGCACCCAGAATTAAATCGTTATTTCTCATTGGTTTAAATAATTGAGTAGCACCTTCCTCACATAACTGAGACAATCCTTTTTTTAGAGCCTTTAACTTCAGGGGATCTTTTAAAATCACTCTTCTAAATATTTCTGGCGCAAAATTTGGAATCCCTGAGAATTTTATTTGCTCACCATTGGTGAATGTATCTCCGATATTGATTGTGCCATGGTTGTGTAAACCAATAATATCTCCTGCGAATGCAGATTCTGCTTTCTGACGATCTGCCGCCATAAAAGTAATAGCATCTGTAATTTTTATCTCCTTACCTAAACGAACATGCATTAATTTCATCCCATTTTTGTATTCTCCGGAACAAATACGCATAAATGCTATTCGGTCACGATGTGCCGGATTCATATTTGCTTGAATCTTAAAAACAAATCCAGTCAGATTGTCTTCAGTAGCCAAAATGGTCCTTTTATCTGATTCTCTCGATTTTGGTTTTGGTGCAGTTTTTACAAAACCATCAAGTAGCTCCTTAAGACCAAAATTAGAAATTGCGGAACCAAAAAAAACTGGGCTTTGTTTACCAGATAAATACAAATCATTATCAAAATTAGGATAAACCTCACTAATTAGCTCAATCTCACTTCTAATTGCTTCTGCTTGCTCTCCTAGATAATTATCTGCATCAATAGAATTAAGCCCATCAATTATTTTTATTGTCGATGTTCTTTCCTTACCTTTCTCTGAACTATAAACAAAAATTTTGTCTTCACTAATATGATATATACCCTTTAAAGAATGGCCCATACCAATTGGCCAAGTTATCGGTGAGCATTTTATTTTTAGAATAGACTCTATTTCATCTAATAATTCTATTGGCTCTCTTCCTTCACGATCCAATTTATTGATAAAAGTTGTGATTGGAGTGTCCCTCAACCTACATACTTCCATCAATTTGATAGTCCTCGTTTCGACTCCTTTCGCACAATCAATGACCATTAGCGCTGAATCAACAGCGGTTAATGTCCTGTATGTATCTTCCGAGAAATCCTCGTGACCGGGCGTGTCAAGTAGATTTATAATGCAGTCATTGTATGGGAACTGCATTACAGAGGAGGTTACTGAGATACCTCGTTGTTGTTCCAAGGCCATCCAATCTGAAGTAGCATGTCGACTAGCTTTACGTCCTTTTACTGAACCTGCCAACTGTATTGCCCCACCAAACAACAATAACTTCTCTGTTAGTGTCGTTTTACCTGCGTCAGGGTGTGAAATTATAGCAAAAGTCCTACGTTTTGCTGTTTGCAATTCTAATAAGCTCATTTGAACCTTATAACTATTATCAATTAATTGGTAAATAATCCGAAATGATTAATATTGTATATCTATGTAGCCTATTTTACCCATATTTAATGCGTATACCTCAGCATCTTCTCTGCCATTGGAATGCCGATAATAGGATGATCTTTTTGCAATCTGCTCAAACCCCTTCTTACGATATAACGCAATGGCTTTCTTGTTAGATGGGCGTACCTCGAGAAAGATCTTTTTTACGCCTGCTTGTTGTGATTCGCCGACTAAATAATCCAATAATTTGTCGCCAAAGCCAAGGTTTTGGTATTTCTGTCCTATACAGATATTTAAAACATGGGCCTCATCCATCACTATGGATAGGATTGCATAACCTATGACAATACCCTGTTTCTTTAGGGTAAAACATTTATAACCTGATAGAAGACAATCTCTAAAAATACTCTCATTCCATGGGAAATCATAACTCTCTCTTTCGATACTTGTAACATCTATTAAGTCACTATCTTGCATTTCATTTATGTCAAAATCTAGATTCTTTATTTCCACTATTTATTTTCCATATCTTTTCTCAACAAACAAAAATCCTTCCAAGCCAATCTTTTTAAATCAGGGTTATTAAGAATATCAACCAAATTGAACGTAACGTATAATAGAATACCATTGAGCTCATGCTGACACTCACGCAATATATCTGTCTCATCGTTAGTTCCCAAGATTTTATTGGCGAGTAATGGGTCAAATACAAGAATCCTGGAAGGTTGTATTTCTTCAATTTTTCTATTCAAAAAATTAACACAACAAACATCAACTTTAGAGACTTTTTCTATTCTTATCCCTATTGAATATATGATATTCTCTAAAAGCTTTTCAAGCTTGATCATATGTGCCTGATTGGAACTATAATCCTCATTTGCGTCACCTAATATAAGCAAATCAACTGAATCTATAGTGGGGTTGTGATTTGAATATTTATGAGACGTATTACAATCATCACATAACTCAATACTCTTTATGACTTTATTTTTATTCTGATTAGTATCATTAGTAATGACTTCAGTAGCATCCAATTTTAGCCATACATCCAGCCCCATATTTTTTAAATGCTTAATTCGTCGTTGTTTTTTCATAAATATGTACGCATCTTACTAAATGAGGGATTCTTACAAACCTTATTTAAGAATATAATTTTATTAAATATATTTAAATTATTTTGCATATATAAAAATATATATACAATCACATATCTACTTTATATTTTTGAACATGTAAACTATCAGATTATTAACAATTAAAATAATAATATGCTTTATTCAAAATTAGCTCTAACAACAATAAAAGAAAATCCTGTTGAAGCAGAAATAATTAGTCATCAATTAATGCTCAGGGCAGGTCTTATTAAAAAACTAGGTTCTGGACTATTTACCTGGATGCCATTTGGATTGAGAGTTCTGAGGAAAGTAGAAGCAATTATTAGAGAAGAAATGGATCGAGCTGGCGCGCAAGAGTTACTCATGCCAGCAGTTCAACCGAGTAAGTTATGGATAGAATCTGGTCGTTGGGATCAATATGGTTCATTATTATTGAGAATAAAA
>CABXJW010000019.1 GCA_902512585.1 uncultured Woeseiaceae bacterium
TTGTTTGAAATATCCTAGTGATATATAACCCCAAATATCTCTACATAGATCTATTAGAACAACATTATAACGTATAAGGTTGTGGCAATAATTTGCCATCCAGTCATGAGGTTCAATTTGGGTGGTGAGCGAGTTCGGTTTCAATTGGAGGGAGTTTATGAAATCAGAGCTAATTTTGGGCCAGTCGCAATCTGGGTAAGCAATATGATGAGCATTGAAATTACCTACAGCACCATTAAACTTTCCATAAATATCAATTACTGAAAATTGTTTTTCAAGTCTGTTTAATCTCGCAAACACATTAGCAAATTCCTTACCCACAGTGGTGGGACTAGCTGTTTGACCATGCGTTCTAGAGAGCATTGGTATAGTGGCATAGTTATTAGCAAAAGCCTTTATTTTGCTTTGTAGCTCATGCATGAAAGGTGTGATTACATTTTTTCGTGCCTCATTTAGCATCATTGCATAAGCAAGGTTATTTATATCTTCAGAGGTGCAACCAAAGTGAAGAAAATCATTAATACTTTTATTGTTTTTAAATTGTTCACCTATAAAGTATTCAATCGCCTTAACATCATGATTAGTTTTACTTTCAATTTCTTTGACTCTACGTGCTGCATTGATATCAAAATTCGAGACAATCTCATTTAATTGCTTATTAGTTGTTTCGTCAAAGTTAGCAAGTTCTTTAATATCATTGTGCTTCGAAAGCGTCTGCAGCCAACGGACTTCAATCTCCACTCTGAAACGAATCAGCCCATATTCACTGAAAATATCAATCAATTCCCCTGTTTTATCTGAATACCGCCCATCTAATGGCGAAATTGAGGTTAACTGGTCACGTTTCATATTGGTAATCACTTCCATATCAAAAGAAGAATCATACACTAATAGAACTAAAAGATATCGATTTGCTGTATGATTAGACGAAAGAGATATGATAACGGAGCGATATTCATGGGTAAGGAAAAATACAGAAAAGTTGCTGATAGCATGGGTGAATTAGAGGTACCACAGAGCGCTCTATGGGGTGCACAAACCCAGCGGGCAGTTAATAATTTTCCAATCAGTGGGATCTGTATTCCTCGACAATTTATTGCGGCACTTGGTCTCATCAAATGGTCGGCAGCACAAGTGAATAATGACTTAGGCTTACTCTCAAAAGAAAAAACTAATGCCATTATGATTGCCTGTGAGGCTATCATCAAAGGTCAGCACGATGGACAATTTCCTGTAGATATTTTTCAAACAGGCTCTGGAACCAGTTCCAATATGAATGCAAATGAAGTTATTGCGAATTTAGCAACTTCTGTTAAAGGCATAAGTGTTCATCCTAATGATGATGTCAATATGGGGCAAAGTAGTAATGATGTTATCCCAACGGCAATTCATATTGCAGCTGCGATTGCAATTGATGGTGATTTATTGCCAGCACTTAGTCAATTGGATAAGGAATTGGAAAGTAAGGCACATGAATATCAAGATGTAGTTAAAACTGGTCGAACGCACCTAATGGATGCAATGCCCATTACACTGAGCCAAGAGATAACTGGTTGGCGCTCACAACTCCAGCGAACTTCTGAGCGAATTAATGATGCAATGTCACGATTAATGAGGTTAGCACAGGGTGGAACTGCTGTAGGAACAGGGATTAATGCGCACCCAGATTTCGGTAATAAATTTGCTGAACTGCTCGCTAAAAAAACGAATATACCGTTTACCTCTTCGGATTCATTCTTTGAATCAATTTCAACCCAAGACACGGCAATTGAGGTATCAGGTCATTTAAAAGTATTAGCAGTTAATTTGATAAAAATTTCGAACGATCTACGCTGGATGAACTCCGGCCCATTGGCTGGATTAGGTGAGATTAAACTTCCAGAACTACAACCAGGATCAAGCATTATGCCAGGGAAAGTAAATCCAGTTATCCCAGAAGCAGTTGCCATGGTTGGAGCTCAAGTCATTGGTAATGATTCGGCAATTACGATTGCCGGCCAATCTGGAAACTTTCAATTGAATGTTATGCTACCTGTGGTTGCACATAATCTTGTTCAGAGTATCAGCATACTTTCAAATGCAATGAGAGTAATGGCTGAAAAAGCAATTTGTGGTTTTACTGTAAATGAAGAAAATATTAAAGAGATGTTGGACCGTAATCCGATTTTAGTAACCGCACTTAATTCTGTAATTGGGTATGAGTTGGGTGCAACAATTGCTAAAAAAGCATACCAGGAGGGAAGAGCAGTAAAGGATGTTGCAGTTGAGCTAACGGATCTAAGTGAAGCTGATTTGGATCGCTTATTAGATCCTAAAGATCTGACAAAAGGTGGAATAAAAGAATAATATTTTTTTATTCATTGGAATAATTAAATTGAATATTGAAGCAAAACTGGATGCACTTCGAGCTAATCCTCTCGCACCTATTAGCGTGAGTGCAAATCATCAAGAAGCATTAAGTAAATATAATACCACAGGAAAAATGAGAACTGCTGCCGTTATGGTTCCGATTATTAAAAATAATTATCGTTATGAATTATTGCTAACAAAGCGGGCCCAACATTTAAAAGATCACGCTGGTGAAATATGCTTTCCTGGTGGAAGTATGGAGCAAACTGATGGCGATCATTTAGAGGCTGCTTTGCGTGAAACGAGAGAGGAGGTAGGTATAAATTCAACTGAAATTGAAATTATTGGCACCCTCCCTTCAATACCAACTTTGACTGGCTTCATGATACATCCAGTAATTGGATTGGTTGATAAAGCTATAAATATAGTGATTGCTCCTTCTGAAGTCGAGAGCTATTTTACTGTCCCGTTTTTGTATTTTTTAAATGATGACAATAAACATGAGAGTATGCATAGTTTTAAAAATACAGAAATAACAATGATTGAATATCATTATAACGGAGCTAGAATATGGGGAGCAACTGCTATGATTATTTCATTATTATGTAAAAAAATAAAAGAGGAATCCATGTGAACCCTAAATTTTCAATTATGGATGATCTGCCTAATGAGAATTCTGCTATAAGTATTGCCAAAATAGTGGGTGATCGAGCATCTGAAGTTGGTTTTGATTGGCATGAGATAAGCGAGGTTTGGGAGAAAATATATGAGGAGATTTCTGAACTTAAAGATGCAATAACTCATTCACCAAAGGATATTGAGGAAGAGTTAGGTGATTTGTTATTTTCAGTGGTTAACCTAGCTCGACATCTAGAACTTGATCCAGAAAGAGCTTTATCCAGATCTAGTAAGAAATTTATCACTCGCTTTAAAGCTTTAGAATATAATCTCGCCATTAAAGAAAAACTAGTATCTGAATGTGATATAGCGGAGCTTGAGCAACTTTGGGAAGCTCAAAAGTAGAGCTATATAAGCATATCTCTCTTAAACGGCGAAGTTAACTCCTTGTGCTAATGGCAGTTCACTACTCCAGTTAATAGTATTAGTTTGACGTCGCATATAAGCTTTCCATGAATCAGAGCCAGCCTCACGGCCACCACCAGTTTCTTTCTCTCCACCAAACGCACCACCAATTTCTGCCCCAGAAGTTCCAATATTAACATTAGCAATGCCACAGTCCGATCCTAAGTTGGAGAGGAAGCGTTCGGCATTTTGAAGATTGTTGGTAAATATTGCTGATGAAAGCCCTTGTTTTACATCATTTTGTTTAGCTATTGCATCATCAAGTGATTTACATGGAATTAAATACAATAATGGACCAAATGTTTCATCCTGGACAATATCCCATTCATTTTCAGCGGTTGCGATGATGGGTGAAATGAAATGACCTTTGCTACCGACTCTTTCACCACCACAGAGAATTTCACCACCAGATTCACGAACTTTATTAACAGCGGCTTCAACATTTTGTACAGATTTTTCATCAATTAAAGGTCCCATGAGTGTTTTTTGATCTAATGGGTCACCTATAGGTATTTGTTGATAAGCGTGCACTAATTTTTCTTTTAATTCTGTAAAGCGAGATTCATGTACCAGTACACGTCTTGTAGTAGTGCATCTCTGACCAGCAGTTCCCACTGAACCGAAGACAATTCCGGGAACGGTAATATCAAAGTTAGCAGATTCATCTACTATAATGGCATTGTTGCCGCCAAGTTCGAGAAGGTACTTACCCATTCTTGCCGCTACATTCTTACCTACTTTTTTGCCTACCTCACAAGAACCAGTAAATGAAAGTAAGTCTATACGCCTATCATCGACTAGTTTTTGGGAGAGTATATTTGATTCATCATTAATTAAATGGAAGATATCTGGTAAACCTTGATCTTTGAGCGCTTGATTGCAAATTTTTTGCACAGCTACTCCACATAAAGGAGTCTTTGGTGATGGCTTCCAGATACTGACATTACCGCAAATTGTTGCGATAAAGGCATTCCATGACCATACCGCAACTGGGAAGTTAAATGCTGATATAATGCCAACAAGACCCAATGGATGCCATTGCTCATACATTCGATGCATTGGCCGCTCTGAGTGCGTAGTCATACCGTATAGCATCCTTGATTGTCCAACCGCAAGATCTGCCATATCAATCATTTCTTGGACCTCACCATCACCTTCTGCTTTAATCTTGCCCATTTCTAAGCTAACTAAACTTCCTAATGCATCTTTATTCTCTCTGAGCGCTGCGCCAACTCTTCTGATTGCATCACCTCTAACTGGAGCTGGTATTTGCCGCCATTCTAGAAAAGCCTCTTGAGCAGCGGTAAGTATTTGCTCGTACTCTTCAGTGGTCGTGTTTTTAACACTACCTATTAACTCACCTGTAGTCGGATTAATTGATTCAATTAATTTACCATCATTAGTTTGAATAGGTGTGCCACCACTCCAACTTCCAGCATTAATTGAATTTAGATCGAGGCGTTCTAGTATATTCATTCCAACTTACTCCTAAAAAGGTCATTACTAGCTATAAAATTTATTTATAGTGTATTTTGCCTACCCTTTAATGTTCTTTCCAGTCATGATTGAGTAGTTTGTAGTAGAAATTAATAGATTATGAATATAGGTAAGTAATAATTATTTCACATATATCCTGTAAGCTTATGATTGCAATAATAAGTTTAGCCATGCACAATCTCTTTCAAGTATATTTTTTAGAGTTTAATAGAGGTAATAAAAATGCAAAATATTTCATGGGAACCGACTAGTTGGCAGGCATTAAACGCAGCGCAACAAGCAAACTATCCTGATGAAAAGCATTTAGCAGAGGTTGTCGCTGAACTTAAAAAATTACCGCCTATTGTAACTTCATGGGAAGTAGATAAATTAAGTGAGCATATTGCAGCGGCTCAAAGAGGTGAGGTCTTCATACTCCAGGGTGGTGATTGTGCTGAGAGTTTTAGTGATTGCTCTTCTGAAAGTATCGTTGCTAAGCTAAAGATATTACTACAAATGAGTACTGTAATGCAGTACGGCCTAAAAAAACCAGTTGTTCGTGTTGGGAGAATGGCAGGGCAATATGCAAAACCAAGATCAGCTGATCTGGAGTCAAAAAATGGTCAAGAATTACCAAGTTATCGTGGTGATATTATAAATCGTAGCCCATTCACCAGTGATGATAGGGTGCCCGATCCAAAATTAATCTTACGTGGTTATGAGCGTGCTGCATTAACTATGAACTTTGTTCGTTCATTGATAGATGGGGGTTTTGTAGATTTGCATCATCCAGAATATTGGGATTTGGATTGGTTGGGTCATTCTGAAATGGCTGATCGTTACAATAAAATTATTAGCACAATCACTGAATCAATAGACTTTATTGAATCCACATCAGGACGCCCTTTATTTCTCTCACAAAAAGCTGAAATATATGCCGCTCATGAAGGTCTGCATTTACCATATGAGCAGTCGCAAACTAGATACATTGAGCGTACTGGAAATTGGTATAACTTGACCACGCATTTTCCATGGATTGGTATGCGAACAGCTGAACTTGAGGGCGCTCATGTAGAATATTTCCGAGGTGTAGCTAATCCAATGGGTATAAAAATAGGCCCCGGGATGACATCTGAATGGTTACAGGGGTTACTGACAATTCTCAATCCCGATAAGCTCCCAGGCAGAATAACATTAATCCATCGCTTTGGTGCCAACGCTATAGAGAAGCACCTTCCTGGATTAATAGAAGCTGTTAATGATATTAAATCTCCAGTTCTTTGGGTCTGTGATCCAATGCATGGCAACACAGAGTCTACTGCTGATGGTACTAAAACAAGGCGCTTTGAAAATATTTCCTCGGAATTAGAATCTGCATTCAAAGTACATAAAAAAATGGGAACGTATCTGGGTGGTGTCCATCTTGAGCTTACTGGTGAGAATGTTACTGAATGTACCGGTGGTGCAAGAGGTTTGAGCGATGAAGATCTATCAAAAGCTTACAAATCTCAAGTTGATCCAAGATTAAATTATGAACAAGCAATGGAGATAGCTTTGGGTATTTCTGGTATGCAAGCAAAAACTAATAATGATTGACCATAGACCAGGCTATTTTGTTTGTCATAACAATAGCATCGCCCAATTTTAAATCATTTATTTCCCAGGGACCAACTTGCCATCTTATTAATCTTAAAACGGGTAGATTAACAGCTGCTAACATTCGTCGAATTTGATGCTTTCGACCTTCATTGATTGCAATTTTGACCCACGAAGTCGGAATTTTTTCCCTGTGTCTGATAGGTGGAATTCTTTCCCAGAGTTTCTCTGGGCAATCTGATAACGATGCGATTTGAGCCTGTGCTGGACCATCTTTAAGCATTAGCCCATTTTTTAATGTGTTTATTTGCTCGGTATTAGGAGCTCCTTCGACTTGGGCAAAATAATATTTTAATAATTTTTTTTGTGGTTCACAGATTCTTGCTTGGAGCCGACCATCATTGGTAAGTATCAAAAGGCCTTCACTTTTTTTATCTAGGCGACCTGCTGGATAAACCGACTTATCATCAATAAATGATGTTAATGTATTTTTGTCGCCGCTGAATTGACTCACAATTCCGTAAGGCTTATTAAATAAAATAAAAGGCATAATTAAAGTATTTGATGCTCAAAAATCAGATACATATTATACTAATGGGGGTTAAATAAAGAAGCACTTATTAGACATGCTTGAATCCTATAATCCGCATTGTCAGAAATGTGAAAGACTTGGTAAATTCCTAGGCAAGGTTAAGAAAGAAAATACGTCTTATTTCTGTAAACCAGTTCCTGCATTTGGAGATAAAGGTGGCCAACTATTAATCGTAGGTTTAGCACCAGGAATGCATGGTGCAAATCGAACTGGCCGACCATTTACCGGAGACTATGCAGGTGTTTCCTTATATGAAAATTTATATAAATATGGCTTTAGCAATCAAGCTGAATCAACCTCAATGAAAGATGATCTGAAATTAATTAACTGTCAGATTACAAATGCTGTTAAGTGCTTGCCTCCCCAAAATAAGCCAATTGGCAGTGAAATAAATAATTGTAATGTTTATTTGAAAAATGAAATAACAGCGCTTAAAACAAATTCAATTATCTTAACACTTGGCGGGATAGCGCATCGTGCGGTTATCAAATCACTGAATTTACGGCAAACAGACTATAAATTTGGCCATGGGAATGAATTTAGTATTGATAATTTTAGGTTGATAAATTCTTATCATTGCAGCCGCTATAATTTAAATACAAAACGCCTCACATTACCGATGTTTGAAGATGTATTTAAGCGTATAAATTATCTTTTAAAATAAGAAAATGTCAGAAAATTTTAAAAATGCAAAGAAATTTCTTCGTGAATTACCAAATAAACCGGGTGTTTATTGTATGTTAGGCGCTAAAGATAATGTTTTATATGTGGGTAAGGCTAAAAATTTACGAAAACGATTACCAAACTATTTTCAAAATGAACTGAGAGACTCAAAATCTAATTTATTAATGTCAAAAGTTTTTAATATTGATATTACGATCACGCATACAGAAGCAGAAGCATTAATTCTTGAATATAACTTAATTAAGAAAAATAAGCCTCGTTACAATGTTGTTCTAAGAGACGATAAGAGCTATCCATACATTTATATATCGACTGAGCATCCTTTTCCTAGAATTGAGTTTAAGCGGCGGGCTAATAACTTGAGGGGTAAGTTTTTTGGTCCTTATCCGAATGTTACCGCAGTTAGAGAAACGCTAACAGAGTTACAGAAGGTTTTTCTGGTTAGGCAATGCAAGGATAGTTATTTTAGGAATAGATCAAGAGCTTGTTTGCAATATCAGATTAAGAGATGCTCAGCTCCATGCGTTGGAGCGATCAGTAAAGATAGCTATGCAAATGATGTAAGATCTACTATGCAATTTCTGGCAGGTAATAATAAATCTATCGTTAATGCATTGGTCAGACAAATGGAATCATGTTCAGAGGAGCAGGAATATGAAGAAGCTTCTAAATATCGTGATCAAATTAGCCGATTGAAAGAAATACAAGCTAAACAATTAGTTGCAACTAATAAGAAGTCAGATATAGATATTCTGGGAATTGCTTCTGACGGATTTGTGCATTGTATTACAATTATATCGGTGAGAATGGGGGCAGTAATAGGGAGTAAGAATCATTTTTTCAAATTAAATGGCAATGCCACCAAGCAAGATATCCAGCATGGCTTTCTTACGCAATATTACTTAGGTGCAAAGCCACCAAGTGAAATTATTGTTCCTATAGAGGCTCTTGGTTCTGATGTTCTAGTTAATGTATTGTCAAAAAAAGCCTGCAAAAAAATAAGAATAAGCAATAAAGTTCGCGGCGATCGATTGGGTTGGCTTAAAATGGCAGATAAAAATGCAATCTATGGGCTTGAATGCAAGGTTTCTAGCGAAGCTTCTATGAAGGCCCAATTAAATGCATTGGGTGAACTATTTATGTCTGGAAAATCACCAGAAAGAATAGAATGTTTCGATGTTAGTCATATTTCCGGAGAAGCCACCGTAGCATCATGCGTGGTTTTTAACCAAACGGGACCAATAAAGAGTGATTACAGGCGTTTTAATATAAAATCTGCTGTTGCAGGTGATGATTATGCGGCCTTATCTGAGGCCGTTGGGAGGCGTTACAAGAGAATAAAAAATGGTGAGGAATTACTTCCCGATATATTATTCTTGGATGGTGGAAAAGGGCAATTATCAAAATGTCTATCTATACTTAACGAGATAAAGATCACAAATATAGTTGTTATTGCCGTTGCTAAGGGTAAAAGCCGAAAACCCGGTCACGAGCAGTTATTCTTAACTACGCAGGATCAGCCAATCAATCTTGCATCTGACTCTCCAGCTTTACATTTAATCCAACGTATCAGGGATGAAGCACATCGCTTCGCCATCACAGGGCATCGCCAAAGACGAAGCAAAAATAGAAAGCAATCACGATTGGATGGCATCGAGGGCTTGGGTCCAATTAAGCGCCGTGACTTATTAAAACAATTTGGTGGGATACATGGAGTCATGAAGGCGGGCATTGATGATTTAGTTAAAATTAATGGTATTAGTAAATCACTATCAATTAGAATTTTTAATAATTTGCATAATCATAGCTGAGCTTTATGATATAGACATGAAAATTACATTTGCTAATTTACTAACCATGCTTCGTATTGCTGCAATTCCTGTTGTTGTAATTTGTTTCTATATCCAAAATGAAAGTGCTCGACCGATTGCGGGTATTATTTTTGGAGTAGCAGCAATTACAGATTTATTAGATGGTTATGTAGCAAGAAATTTTGGACAAATGTCACGTTTTGGGGCATTTCTGGACCCCGTTGCGGACAAACTGATGGTTGCGATCGTGCTTGTTTTACTTGTTCAGTCTGATCCAGGTTGGTATGTTGATATCATAGCTGTGATCATTATTGGTCGCGAAATTACCATATCTGCATTAAGGGAGTGGATGGCAACCATCGGTGATAGGGGTAAAGTGGCGGTATCATGGTCAGGTAAATTGAAGACCACATTACAAATGTTTGGTATTGGTTTTATGGTTTACCTGCAACCAATCTTGGGCATTGATGTTTATGCGCTTGGATTCACATTTCTACTGTTGTCCGCAGGCATGACTTTGTGGTCAATGTTCAAATACCTTGAAGCTGCATGGCCATCTATGCAGAAAGAGTCATAAATTATTTATTAAGCTTTATAACTGTCTATGAATTTAAATATTTTTAATAAATTATCCTTACTGCTAATTATATTATTGGCGTCATGTGCGACTCTCAAAGAGCAAAATCCATACCTACTTGTTTATCCAAATCTAGAGGGCGACTATAGATATGGTGAAGTTGTTCTAGAGAATGAAAATGTAATCTTACAAAAATTAATTGTTGGTGCAGGACAATGGGAGGGAATACATTCGCACCCAGGTAATCAGCTCTATGTTCACATTCGTGGTGGTGAGTGGTCAGGAAAGCTTGATGGCGAATTTGAGTATTATGGAGAAATTGATCAAGATGGGTCAGTTGGTTGGATGGATGCCATTCCAGAATCAGCAGGCCATAATTCAGGAAATACTGGTGATAATGACATTGAATTAATTTATGTAACCTTAAAAAAAGATACCCCTTTATATCCTCAGAATAAAAAAAATACATATTCCTCTATCAATCAATCATTAGAGCTACTCTTTGAGAATGAGCGCCTTATTGCGCACAGGCAGAAACTTGAGCCGGATCAATGGCACAATACCCATAATCTTCCTGGAGATCAGCTATATATTTTTATCAAAGGAGGGCAGTGGGCATTTAAAAAAAATGGAGAGCTATATAATTCTCAGTTATATAAAGCTGGATCAGCAGGGCTGATGAAGAAAAATACATTAGAAGAAAGTTTTAAGTATGGAAATACTGGCAGTTTGCCCATAGAGGTCGTTTGGGTGACCTTAAAATAAACAATGAAGTGTTTAAATTATATGAATACGAACCATTTAAAAAATATCATCTTATTGGGCCTACTTTTTTGTTCTTTATCTGGATGTGGTACCACACAGAGAATAGAGGCATTGGAAAATTATATAGGTCAAAATATAGATAACATCGTGCTTACAAAGGGTGTGGCAACATCAACTTTTCAAACTTCAACAGGCAGTAAAATATATGAGTGGAAAAAAGTTTATGGAATTATTGGTAAAAATTGCTGGGCAGAAAGATTGGTTGTAGATAAAAAGGGTATTGTGACGCAATATGCCTTATCAGTATTGTTATGCTGATTTGACAGTACTTTTGAAGATTTATTTTCTATTATTGTAATTTAAGCAACTAAACCAGCGCTATATCCTGAGGACCAAGCCCATTGAAAGTTATAACCGCCAAGATGGCCGGTTACATCGACAACTTCACCTATAAAAAATAATCCAGAGTGACTCTTAATTTCCATTGTTTTGGAGTCTACAGCATCTGTATTTACACCGCCCAAGGTCACCTCAGCGGTTCGATAACCCTCAGTTGATGCAGGTTTTATTTTCCAAGCATTTAGTTTGTAACCAAGCTTTTTTAGATCATCATTACTTATTTCAAGGAATGCTCGATCTCTAATAGGTTGCCACCAGAGAGTTTCTAGATTGGTGACTAATGCTTTTGGAAGTAGGGTGGTAAGATATTTTTTAAGAGTCGATTTTTCCGTATTTTGTTTTTGAGATAACAAAGCTTCAATTGCATTAATATTTGGCAGTAAATTAATAGTAATCTCACCACCAGGACTCCAATAATTGGAAATTTGAAGGATAGCTGGACCACTCAACCCTCTATGGGTAAATAACATCGACTCTTCAAAAACTTTATTATTACTCTCGATTGCCACTGGTAAAGAGATGCCTGATAAATTTTCACATAGATTTTTTATTTCACCAGTAAACATAAAAGGAACAAGGCTAGCTCTTCGTGTAACTAACGGTAGATCAAATTGTTGAGCTAACTCATAACCAAAACCACTTCCACCTAATTTGGGTATTGAAAGGGCGCCTGTGGCAACAACTAAGGACTTGCATTGCACTGTATGTTTATGAGTTGAGTTAGTTATTACCTTCAGTTGATAAGGAAAAAGTGTACCCTCATTTTTATTATTGGATACCTCCTTTATGTCTGTGTGTGTTTCGATAAGAACATCCATCTCACGGCATTCTTTAAGCAGCATATTGAGTATATCTTTTGAGGATTTTTCACAGAATAATTCGTGGTGATTTTTTTCCACGTAGTTAATATTATGTTTTTCGACCATGGCTATAAAATCATATGGCGTATATTTATTCAGAGCAGACTTACAGAAATGAGGATTGTTTGATAAGAAATGATCTGCCTCAACAAAAAGATTTGTAAAATTACATCGCCCACCACCAGACATAAGTATTTTTTTCCCTACTTTATTGGATTTTTCAAGAATTAAAATACTTTTATTTCTTTTGGCAGCAGTTATGGCACACATAAGACCAGCGGCACCTGCACCTAGAATTATTATATCGAAATTTTTATTGATGTGAGTTCAGCTATTTAGTGTAGATTATAAAACAATACTAGCTGACTTAAGCTAGAAAAAACATAAGTAAAATGTAGCATTGTGAATTCATAACGCTGTGCTGAAATAGCCGCTCAGTTGCTAGAGCGCAACCTTGCCAAGACTCTGCTCTACAAGCTAAACAATCAATTAAATAAAGGCTTTACGAGGTGCATAAATACCTTTTTTCATACATATGAGTAAATTTTGTGTATTATCTATCGGGATTAATCACTGGATACCCTTTTATGCTGAAGCTTTCTGATAGAAAATATTGGATCATTATCAGTTTATTTATTACTGCTTGTGGTGATACAATATCTACATACTCCGTAGCTCCAATTATGGAAGCTCCAGTAACCTCAACCTCAACCTCAACCTCAACCTCAACCTCAACCTCAACCTCAACGCCTCTAGTAGATTCGGTTGCGTTATCTTCTGTGGCTTCGAATCTAACTATTAATTTATCTTCCTCGCCGGGCAGTCAAGAACTTGATTATTATGTCAGTTTGAGTTGGTCTTCATCTGATGCAACGTCATGTTTAGCATCAGGGGCATGGCTAGGTACAAAATCAACTACCGGCTCTGAATATGTGCTTATTAATGAAGTGGGTCTTAATAACTTCACTCTAACTTGTAATAGTGGCAGTGACTCAATAACAGCTACAGTTAATGTCGATGGTTATAGAGCAGATAGTGGTAACACATCAGATGCTTATAACTCAGAATTAAGTAGTGATGATCCTGCTAATAATCCTGTTAATGCTCCTAGTAATACAAATGAAAATACAACTACCTCGACAAGTGAAAATACGAATACATCAGGTAACAATTATACATCACCAGTATATGTTTGCACTTCCCAGTGTTTATATGTTGATCAAAGCGCAATAAGTCAGTACAACCAAAATAACTACGCCTATTTTAATTCCTATAATTTTACTGGTGAATATCAAGGCAACACTGTTAATAATCCGCCAGTTCCTGACCCCTCAGATAAAATAACTTTACCTGGAACAACCCCAGTTCTTGGAAATCAATTTACTCTAGAAGCAATGGTTTATTCAAAAGCGCATCCGATGTTAATCCATAGAACAATTATTGGAGATGATTCAAATCCAGCTAGTAAACATAGAGAAAGACCGCCAACGATTACATTTAATCAGGTAAACGGAGTGAATCAAATCAGATACGGATTTGGAGTTGGGCCGGACTCAAAAGGAAAGCGAAGAGTAGTTAATACTGAAATGACTGAAGATAAATGGTACCACGTTGCGGTTACTTTTGACGGAACAACCTCCAAGTTATATTTAGATGGTATTGAAATTGATAGTTCTAATTTTGCTAGCGGACTGACGCCTCACCCGGTGCCTATCACTACTATAGGAAGAAAGTTTTTAGGAAAGATTGACGAGGTTCGAATTTGGAATCGAGCTCGCTCACAGGAAGAAATTCAGGCAACAATAAATAGCTCTCTTATTGGCAATGAATCGGGATTGGTTGCTTACTATCCGATGGAAATTAATGAAAATTGGGAACTGATTGATCACAGTCCAAATGACAATCATGCTTCAATTGTTGATGTTGAAATACTACAAAGATACAGTTCACAAAATTGCGCATCCCCTGATGGCAGCGAACTTTGTCCTTTTATAAAAATTCGTGATGCTTTAGAGAGTGCCGAGGGAGGCAATAATATTCTGGTGAAGCAAGGAAGATATTCAGAAGTTATATACGACGAATTAATTAATTACTCATATGAAACTGAGGCCCCAAAAATATCGATTACCGGTGCAAATAATAATGTAAGACTCGATGGAACAATTGAATTAAATGCTAACTGGGTTTTTTCAAATGGAAAATATATAGCACAAGTAGATTTGTTTGATATTTCGAAAAGAGCCGGAATAAAAGTAGAAGATATATACGGGCTCTGGGTCAATGATAGATACATGATACCAGCAATGCCTATTAACTTCTCAAACCCAACTGATCCAACAACAAGTGTTCAAAATAATCCTGAAAGCGGCACAGTATTCGCTTTACCTTTAACCACTCCTTATTATTACCCAGGACCTCATGATCTTGAACTCCAAGATCCATATATTGTTGGTGACATAAATAATCTAGATGCTGCAGAGGAATGGTCTTATGATAAAGAAAACAAAATTCTATATCTAATAGCTGGAGAAAATATTCCTAACTTAACCAATGTTAGGGTAAGGATTAGAACAAGTATCCTGAGTCTTGAATATTCAGACAATCTCAAATTCAAAAACTTAAGTTTTTTCGCAGGAACTTTTCGTTTTCATCGATCCAGTTATGTTCTTTTAGAGGACTCAAGATTCTCGCACAGTTGGGATGTGGGGATGAGTTATGAAATGCCTACTGTAAGGACTATTGACGAGCTTGCCAATTATTTTCACAAAGGAATTCACAACACTGTAAGAAATTCTATATTTGAATATATAAATGATTTGTTTGCATTAAAGTGGTGGGGTTCCATGTACCCCTTAGGGGAAAACATCCTTTTACAATATAACGATTGGTTTGAAAATACAGTGTGGGCTCCTGGAGCAGCCGATAATTTTCAAGGAGCTTCTAAATGGTATGAAGCTGGAGCAATTATTGGGGGAAGCACCTTTCGTTACATAACCATGGACCAAAATCATACCGGTGGAATACAGCCAGGATTAGAATCATTAATTGAGTACGCAAGAATAGAAAATCAATACATCAATATCGATGGTAGCGGTATTCAAAGAACTGTGGGTGATACGATAGGATCTACAACTCGTTATTCTTGGCTATTAAACACAAATCGAAATGGGATGAGGTGGGATAGTCATTGCGCAGGTATTAACGGGGTTGCTCATAATGTGGTGTCAGCTGGGAACAAAAGAGGGTTCAGGCTAAAGGGAGATAAACATAGGGCCTTTCATTTATTGTCTTATGACAACAATACCAACGGGATCAGCATGCCTAAGAACAAATTTTGTGACGAAAACTGGGGAAATCAAGGCGGCGAGAATATGCTAGGTAACCTAAATTCAAGACTTCTTAACTCTATCAATGAAAAAAGCTTAACAGCGAATACCCCAGATGCAGGTGACTTAAGTATTACTGGCGGTCAGGGTGGCTTAATTGCAAAAAATATCAGCAACGAATTTTTACTGAATCAATCCGGTATTTGGTTTGGTGAGGCATTGGACGAGGATCACGCCGCTCCTTTCGCCTACCCTCATTTAGAGCTACAAGATCCCTGGTTTGAAAATAGAAGAAGATCCGTTGAATCCCTTCAATCCCAATTTGGATTAAACCCGTTTACTGATGCTAATCAAGATTATGACTTTCGACCAAGAAAAGGTTCACCGCTTCTAGATGGAGGTGTGGTGATACCTGGCATTAATAACGGGCAAGATGACGACTCTGTAAATCCACTGAATCACCCCCCTTCATATCCGGGTCAACATCGAGCGTTTGTTGGCGATGCTCCCGATATAGGTCCTTACGAATATGGTGATTCGGTATACTGGATCCCTGGATTCAGGTACGGCTATCCTTCGGTTCCAATTCCTGGTAATGGGGCAGTAGATGTACCGATAGATTATAGTGTGGCTTTTAACTATCCTTGGAAAACTGATTATTCATATACTACCGCCACTGTTAATATTAACGGCCCTGGTGTCGCTATAACTAAAACATTAAATTATCCTGACAATGTAGTCTTTGCGACTTTTTTATCCGGTAAGACTTATAACTGGTCAGTAACAGTGGATGGGGTTAGTAGTGGTAATTGGGCATTTACGACAGATGATAAAATATATCCATTGAATGATAGATCTATTGATATTAGTGCTGCTGATGCAGAGCTAATCCCAAGACATAATAAAAGTCTTCAAATTGAGGAAAACGTACTCTCTTTTTTACGTTTTGATATTCCAGAATCAATCAATGTTAACGAAAAGATATATTTAAATATAACTCCGGAGCAAATCGATAATCTCGGCGGGGCGATTATTTTATATAAATACAATTATCAAGGCTGGGGTGAAAAGTTAAATGAAAAGAATTTAGGTGTGATTGATCATAGCCTGTTAACTGTTTTAGAGAGTTTTTCAAATTTGAATACAGGTTCAAAACTTTCCATTGATATCACAGATCATATAAATTCAACTGGGGAGCATTCCTTTGCATTGGGGGCAACATTATCAACGGATAAAGTTTCCTTTTACAGTAAGGAAAAACTTGTCACGGATGGAGTAGATATTGTTGTTTCGCCTGGTGATCTTTTAGGTCCATCAGGAAATGGCAGCGGGTATGCGCCCCAGATTGAAGTATGGCCAAGTATATCCTTTGCTCAATAAAGATATCTTTATTATTGTGAATTCATAACGCTGTGCTAAAATAGCCGCTCAGCGGGAATAGCTCAGTTGGTAGAGCGCAACCTTGCCAAGGTTGAGGTCGCGAGTTCGAATCTCGTTTCCCGCTCCATTATAAAGGCTTCCAGCTTTCACTCCCGTCACAAAGTATGCTATATGTAGTGCATTTATATGACGGAGATGTGCAGTAATGACAAAACAATCCAAGCAGGAATTATCATCCCTGGTATTAACTGTTATGCTGAATTTATTGGCATTTAATACTTATGCTTAATTATCTTATTTTCATCCAAA
>CABXJW010000020.1 GCA_902512585.1 uncultured Woeseiaceae bacterium
TAAATAAGTAATATAAAGTATTTTATCGATTAATTTGTTAAAATATTAACTAAATTTATACAATTTAATTAATTATTTGAATCTAAATACTTGGTCATTCTTTTATTTTTTTATAAAACGTCGCTAAACTAACAAATTGGGGGCGACATGGCTTCGACGTGGGTCGCGAAACTCTGAGTGCATGCCGAGGAACAGGCTACCTCGTAAATCCATCTGTAAAACTTATAGTTGCCAACGAAGACAACTACGCACTAGCTGCTTAATAACCAGCCTAGCGCCTTCTGCCCGGTTAGTGTCTGTACGTCCGGATCACAGGAGTCACTTATACAGAATCGTGATTTGAATGTGTTTAGGATTTAATTCACTAAAACTTTACTAAACTGGTATCAAGTTTTCCGCTTCCGTTAGGTAGCTTGATATAAGATTATTAACGGAATAAGCATGTAGACCTTGGTGCGGAGGGCTTGCGGACGCGGGTTCGATTCCCGCCGCCTCCACCATCTATAGATAACCCCGTTTTTATGGGGTCCTTATCTCTATAGCTTTTAATTGGAGTCACTTTGTCACACATTTTCTATTTTTTAAGGATTACGTATGGACTTTAAAATAACTACATACAAAATCATTCGTTTATGGTTAGATTCTAAAAAGTTACTATTGCCTGCAAATAATAACAGGAAATAATTATGGCAATCAGCATATTCGATCTTTTTAAAGTTGGCATTGGACCATCTAGCTCTCACACAGTAGGGCCAATGGTAGCGGCTAAAAAATTTGCTGAAAGCCTCAAAACTGAAAATATCATAACAGAAGTGAGTCAAGTCTCTGTGGAGTTATTTGGATCACTTGGAGCTACAGGAAAAGCTCATGGGGCACCCAAGGCCATTATACTGGGGCTTGAAGGAGAAGAGCCCCATTCTATCGATGTCTCAAAGATCCTAACTAGAATTGAAAAAATTAAGCAAGATAATCAATTAAATATACTTGGACGTCACCTCATAAATTATAATCATGATCGTGATTTGAAACTCTTTCGAAGAAAAGCACTCCCATTCCACCCTAATGGTATGGTTTTTACAGCATTTAATTCAGAGCATGAAGAGCTATCTAAAAAGACCTATTTTTCGGTTGGTGGCGGTTTTGTTGTAGATGATAAAAATAAAAATGAGAACGTCATCATTGAAAATAAAACCTCACTTAAATATCCTTTTAGCACCGCTGCTGAACTTCTCGAATATAGTAAAGATAATAATCTTAAGATCTCCGATATTATGCTTGAAAACGAAAAAGCCTGGCGTAATGAGAAAGAGATCAAAACAAAAATCCTCTCATTATGGTCTGTAATGCAAGAATGCATCCAAAATGGAATAAACACAAATGGTGTTCTCCCGGGAGGCCTTAATGTTTCTAGGCGTGCATATAGGTTACACCAGCAATTAATTAAAGCATCTAAGAGCTCTAAAGATGATCCATTGTCTGTATTAGATTGGGTCACTCTGTATGCCCTAGCAATTAACGAAGAAAATGCTGCAGGAGGACGTATTGTAACAGCGCCAACCAACGGTGCAGCTGGAATTATTCCAGCAGTTTTGAGTTATTATGTGAATTTTATTCCTGGTGCTAACGATAACGGTATAATTCGTTATCTACTTACTGCAGCCGCAATTGGTATTCTTTATAAAAAAAATGCATCTATCAGTGGTGCTGAGGTTGGTTGCCAGGGTGAGGTAGGTTCAGCCTGTTCAATGGCAGCTGGAGCACTAGCTGAAGTGCTTGGTGGATCCTCCACTCAAATAGAAAATGCAGCAGAAATTGCTATGGAACATAATCTGGGGCTGACCTGTGATCCGGTGGGTGGTTTAGTTCAAATTCCCTGCATTGAGCGTAATGCAATGGCCTCTATAAAAGCTATTCATGCTGCTCGGATGGCGCTGAAAGGTGATGGAAGTCATTTCGTCTCATTAGATAAAGTGATTGAAACGATGCGGAAAACTGGCCAAGATATGCACCTGAAATACAAAGAGACCTCAAGAGGCGGTTTAGCAACCAATGTGCTTGAGGTTCCGGTAAATATTATTGAATGTTAGAGAGCTTTTGGATTGAAAAATATTATCATAGTTGGTGCAAGCCACGCCGCAATTGAAGCGATCTCATGTCTTCGTAAATTTGGATGGAATGGTAATATTGTTCTTATCGGTGACGAAGATGCCTATCCTTATCAGCGCCCTCCCCTCTCAAAAGGTTATTTAAAAGGTGAGGTAGGTAATGAGAAATTATTACTACGAAATCCAAATTTTTATGAAAAGCATAACGTTAGAATGCTTCTCGGGCATAAGGTTATAAAAATCAATAGGAAGAGAAATTTCATAGAACTAAATAGTAAAGAAACTATTAATTATCATAAATTGATACTTGCCACAGGAACAAGACCAAGAAAACTGGAGATACCAGGGAGTACAATGCCTCAGATCCGCTATCTTCGCACAATTGATGACGTTAATTTTCTGAAAAATAAAATTACACAAAATACAAACTTACTAATAATAGGGGCAGGCTATATTGGTTTAGAAGTGGCTGCTTCAGCCATCATGAGAAAAGCAAATGTCACAGTAATAGAGTCCGCAGATCGTGTGTTGAGCAGAGTCACCGGAACAGCAATTTCAAGCTTCTATCATAAACTACATGCAACTAGGGGAGTTAAAATCCATCTTAATAGTGCTGTAGCAGAATTCGGATCTTCACAAAATGTCAATTTTGCAAACTTTGAAAATGGGGATCAATGCGTATTTGATTGGGCTGTAGTTGGTATAGGTGTTATACCAAATATTGAAATTGCAGAGGATGCTAACCTTGAGTGTAATAATGGGATAATGGTTAATGAATTCACACAAACCTCTGATAGTGATATTCATGCCATTGGTGATTGCAGTAACCATCCAAGCTTCATATACCAGAAAAGGATTCGTCTTGAATCTGTCCCAAACGCACTAGCTCAGGCTAAAACTGCTGCAAAATTTATTTGTGGTAGCCAGCAACCTTATGATCAGGTTCCGTGGTTTTGGTCTGATCAATATGACATTAAATTACAAAGTGTCGGTCTAGCAATTGATTATGATAGGGTGATTCTAGATGGTGATGAAGAAAGTCATAAATTTACAGTCTCATACATCAAAAATGATCAGATAGTTGCTTTAGATGCGATAAATTCACCTAGGGAATTTTTACAAACGAAGAAAGAAATAAGTAAATTAAGCTCCAGTAACTCAAATATTCTTGTGCCAGAATAGTAAGAGTTTAAGCATCATTCGAGGAATATTATTACAAGCAATCAAGCACATATATTAAAATTTTAATGGCAGTCAAAATAGTATTTAATATTTCTTAATGGGAGCATCTAGTTAATATTATTATTTACAAGTCCTAAATATGTTAGTTTCAATGCTAAGGAAATAGATTGTTTTGCAAAAAAGAGGAGCCCCCTATGAATCAAGGTCGATTTATTAAACAAAAAATATTCATTTTTCTTGGAATATTACTTACTTTTGGAGTTTGTTCTGCAGAAAAAATAGTACTCAAAGCTGGGTTCATTTTGGATGTTAATAATGGCAGCATTCTTACGAAGCATAATATTATTATTGAGGATGGCAAAATCACGGATATCTCAAGAATTGTACCCAATGATGCACGATTAATTGACCTATCGGAGAGCTATATTTTACCTGGTCTGATTGATATGCATACACATTTAGTAGGTGTACTTGAAAAAAGTTATTTCTCAAGTCTTTTTCAGTCTCCTCACAGAGCCATGATTGGTGGCGTTGCAAACGCAAAAACAACGCTGTTGGCAGGATTCACTTCAGTGAGAAATGTTGGTGCACCGGATTTTATGGATGTTGCATTGAGGAATGCAATTGATGCAGGTGAGATTCCAGGTCCGAGAATGAGAGTTTCAGGGCCCTCTATTGGAATAACTGGCGGGCATTGCGATAATAACTACCTAAACCACTCTTTTGAGCAATATAGCGATGGAGTTGCAGATGGTCCTTGGGAGATCAGAAAAAAAGTACGGAATAATGTTAAATATGGTGTAGATTTAATTAAATTCTGTGCTACTGGAGGTGTCTTTTCGCATGGGACTAAGGTTGGTTTGAGACAATACACACTGGAAGAAATGAAAGCAATAATTGGTGAGGCGCATGATAGAGATAGAAAAGTTGCAGCTCATGCACATGGCACTGAAGGAATAAGATACGCCATACTCGCGGGTGTTGATTCAATCGAACATGCTACTTTCTTGGATAAAGAAACTGCGATACTCGCTAGAGAAAATAATGTGACGTTGGCCATGGATATATACAATACTGACTATACCCAAGAACATGGGAGAAAAAATGGAGTGCCCGAAGCCAACCTAATAAAAGACCGTGAAACAGGAGACAGCCAGAGGAATAGCTTCAAAATAGCCGTCGAAAATAATGTTAATCTAGTCTATGCTACAGATTCTGGTGTTTATCCTCACGGTGACAATGCAAAACAATTCCCAATAATGGTTGAGTATGGGATGACTCCAATTCAAGCAATACGTTCGGCAACTATTATTGCTGCTGAATTATTGGATTCTTCTTTAAAAATTGGACAAATCAAACCAGGTTATCTTGCTGATATTATTGCAGTAAGTAAAAATCCACTAGAAGATATAACAACATTCGAGACTATCACTTTTGTAATGAAAGATGGCAAAATCTATAAACAACTTAATTAATGATCAAATGATTTCACTCATGAATAAACTTAAAGAAATGTTAATTGCAGCACCTATCACCTACTTGTTCCTATTAACAGCATCTCAAGCCCAAACTATTAATTGGGAGATTAAACAACCAGGCTCCCAGAGTGTCAATGCGAAAATCATAGAAGAGCTTCATGAGGAATTTAAAGATGGTCAGCATGGTTACATAGACAGCTTCTTGATAATTAGAAATAATCAATTGATATATGAAAGATACTATAAAAATAACTACGACGATTTAACAAAAAATCGACGCCTTGAACAAAATATAATCATGCAGGAAAATTATGGCGATAATACTCGTGATATTTATAACTATTATGATCCTGAGTGGCATCCTTACTACAGAAATACAGACCTGCATACGATTCAATCAGTTAGCAAAAGTGTAACGTCTGCATTGATAGGTATCGCTATAGATCGAAATGAAATCCCTAGTATAAATACTAAGATTAGCAGTTATTTTCCTGAATATAGTGACTTTTTCAATGATCCATTAAAACAATCTATTACCATTCATGATCTGTTAACAATGACAGCTGGCATAAAATGGGATGAGAGTAGTTTTCTTTATACGGATCCATTAAATAATGCTGCGACTATGGAGAACAGCCAAAATTGGTTGAGTTACATACTATCTTTACCAATGAGTGATGTTCCTGGTAAGAAATTTGTTTATAACAGCGGAATAACAATACTGCTCTCTCATATATTGTATGAAGCCACTGGTATGCATGTCGATGCATATGCAAAAAAATATCTATTCAATCCATTAGGAATAGAAAATTTCTACTGGAAAAAAACTCCTTTGGGTCTTACTGATACTGAGGGAGGTCTTTACCTGTCGACACGTGATTTTGCTAAAATAGGACACTTGTACTTAAATGAAGGTCAAGTAAACAACCTTCAGTTACTAAAAAAGAAATGGGTGGAGGATACTATGGCGCCTGATACCAATATTTCAGACAGCTCAAGGAAATACGGTTATCAATGGTGGTTAGTCCCTTATGAAAACAACGATGAAAAATTTATCTTAAGTGGGAGTGGCTATGGAGGCCAATATTTACTTATTATTCCAGAGTTTGAGTTAATTGTAGTGTTTAATGGTTGGAATATTTTTGATAAAGATAGACCAAGTATCGAATATTTATCACAGAGAGTATTGAAAGCTATTCAATAATCACCTGATAATAACGAGCCAGCATTTGGTACTTTCGCCTCCAGCCCAAGCTTTTTCAGAATGCAGTAAGTAGTACATACAGCAGCTGAAACAACTGGTACCCCGATCTCATCCTCGATAGTTTTAATAACAGGAAGAGAGGGCATTTGAACACACGCGGAAACAATTAGGGCATCAGCGCCATCGAGATTAAGGTTTAGCGCATGCTCTCTCAGATTCCTGGGGTCTTGTGCCGCTACTTCAAGATTATTTGGTATCTCCAGTGTATGCCAGTCGAGGACTTTGAAACCTTCATTTTCAATATATGAAACAACCATCTTTGCTAAAGGCTTCATATAAGGCGACAAAAGAGTCACATTTTTTACTCTAAGAGCCGTCAAACCATCAATTAGTGATCCTGCGCTGGTAACTATAGGTGCGCTGGCATTATTTTCAGAAGTTCGTTTACCGAGACGTTTTTCAGATTCCCTATGATATCCCTTGCCCATACTCATAATAGCAACCAAACAAGCATAGCCAATGATATCAACATCAGCATCTGACAATTCATCAGCACATCGATCTGATTCAGAATCCATCTTTTTTAATTCTGATTCAGTAACACTTTTCATCCTCATTCGACTTGAATGAAATGTGAAGCGCTCTGGAAAAATAGACTCACGCGCCCTCAACATTGCTGGAATCTCTGTTTCCATGGTGATGTTTGAGCTAGGAACAATCTGACCTATTCTAAATAATTCTTTCATTGTAATTTATCTAGATACCTTAAACTGCAATCACTGAATTGCGAATTTTGCCAATACCTTCGATACTGGTTTCCAGGACATCGCCTGGCCACATAAACTCCTGAGGATCTCTTCCTGCACCAACACCTGCCGGTGTCCCAGTTGCAATTATATCACCTGGCTCAAGAAGTAATCCCTGACTAATATCTTCAATTAAATCATTAATGTTGAAAAGCATATACTTTGTACTAGAGTTCTGCTTTTCAATACCATTAACATGACATTGAATATTAAGATTATGTGGATCCTTAATTTCATCTGCGGTCACTATACAAGGACCCATAGGAGCAAAAGAATATTGTGACTTTGATACAACCCATTGACCTGCTCGTCTACAATCACGAGCACTAATATCATTAATTACTGTATACCCAAAGACATAATTAAGCGCTTCATCTTTATTAACACGATGGCATTTTTTACCAATAATTACAGCTAATTCCGCCTCCCAGTCCAATTGCTGAGTGATATTTTTATTATGACAAATTGAATCACCATCACCTATCACAGCAGTTGGTAGTTTTGTGAATATTACAGGTTCTTGTGGTAATTCCGACGAGGTATCAAGTGAGCGAGCTGCTTCTGCAACATGCTCAGTATAATTCAATCCAATTCCAAATATATTCTTTCTAGGACGAGGAATTGGTGCCAATAACTCAGCATTCGTTGCTGGTATTGAGGTTCCCAATAAATCTCTTGTTTCAGCCTGGTTTAGCGCTTCAGATAGAGCTGATACTGCAATTGAGCCAAGATCAATAAAATCAAGCATGTTACTTGGAAAATCAAGGCCAACCTCAAACCCAAAATCCTCGACATCAACAATCAATTCATCCCATATTACTCCCAATCTTGAAGCCTCATCAGCCACTCGATATGTCACTAATTTCATAATCTATAATCCTTTTAAATTAACTTATTATTACTTGATAGCCATTATTATCATCTAAGGGCTCTTCAATATAAAGATTCAAAGCCTCCATTACAGGGAAATCATTAAATGAATACAAGAATGCCTCTTCATTCTTACTGGTATTGACATGCTCATGCCAGACCCAGGATGGGATGCAGAATATGTCATGCTCTTGCCAATCATATCTTTGACCACCAATTATGCTATAACCTTTTCCACCAGCACAGTTATACATAACATTCCCAGTATGACGATGAGCTTTTGTATGTTGATTTGGCCTCAACATTTGCATATGTGCCCCCATGGTTTTCATCGCCCAACCACCATCAATAGGATTAGAATAGCGAAGTATATAACCATCATAAGGACAACCATCACCTGCTTTTTCTAAATTATATAAGGCTTTCTTTGTATCCTCCCAACGATAAACCAAAAGTGGTGAATAAGGTTTATCCCATGGCTTTCTTCCTGCTGGGATCAAACCGGGAGCACCATAACTTAATGGTGAGTCATCAATATTATACTCAGCTTTTTGCGTTTCTTCTGGGTAGACACTATAAAAATTTGTTTCCAATGAGTTCATCAATGGAATATCAAGACCATCTTGCCAGATAGATACCTTGCCATCATCAAAAACCCCATGATCATGCCAACAGCCATTCGGAGTTAAGACATAATCATTTTTATTCAGAGTAACTTGATGCCCATCTACGACTGTATATGCACCACCGCCCTCCATAATAAAACGCTGAGCGGATGCCGTATGTTTATGGGCAGGTGTAATCTCACCAGGTTTCATAACTTGCAAACCACTAAATAACCATCCAACGCAAGCTGTATACTCTCTCCCAGCATCGGAATCATTCATTAATACAATTACTCGTCTTCCAGCCTCTTCAGGCTTAACTAATTCAGCTGATTGTAAAACTAAATCTCGCAACTCCCCATAACGCCACAGCGTTGGATTGTATCTAGTAATAGGCTCCCAGGGCTCTATTTCATTCGCTCTTCTCCAGAAAGCTGTTGTAGATTTTTTTTCTAATTTATCATAAAAATCAATTAGTTCAGGATTATCCTTAACGTTAGATCTACCTCGTAATTTATCACGAGGATCAGTTATTTTAGTTTCAGTCATCCTCATTCCTACTTGTCTTCAAACTTTGATTATATGAATCTTCACTGTACACCTCATTCACAAAAGTCAATGGTGTCTGGACTGTTCGGTTGACCCTTAAATCAAATATATCAAAGCGATTATAATGCCCCAAGATATCATGCATTTGTTTGGGCTGTATGCATCTATTAAGATCAATTTCCGCATAAACTATCCCTTCATCATCAATTAGGCCCTCGCCTACAAGATTTCCATCTGGACCTATCACCCCAGAAAAAGCACCGCTCTCTCTAGTCAGTAACTCTCTTGCGTTAGGGACAAACCGCTCCATTTCTTGAATAATCTCCTCAGAAACTGCTGAACATGAAATAATAGTGAATATTTTACCTTCAAATGAATGAGTCATACCGCGTAATTTAATTGCTTCAGCCATATTATAATCACTTGGTGCTGTTGGCAGGCCAATATAATTAGCGACATGCACTTGTTCACCCTGAGCCATCAGAGTAAAGCGTGCTAATGGGTTTGTATTTTCTCCACAGGCTAGTGTTCCAAGTACACCAATCTCAGTATCATGCACTGTTAATGTTGAGCCATCGCCCCCACTCCATGTTAATTTTTCTGCCCACGTTGGAACTAATTTGCGATGACAACCAAGAATCTCTCCAGTAGGACTAATTGTCAGATTTGTATTATACAAAGTTCCCAGTTTTTTTGGTCCACGCTCATTTACACCAATTACAACAAAGCAATCGTTTAACCTAGCTGCTCGACTAAGTGCTTGAACCTCAGGCCCATCTATATCAATGCTGTTATGATAAAGTCGCTCAAAAAAAGTTGATCCCTCAGTTGGGCTCATTATCCAGCTCCAATATGGATAGGCAGGAATAAAGACTTCAGGGAAAGCTACTAAACGCGCACCATTACTGGCTGCCTCTTTAATTAAGTCACATGCCTTCTTAACCGTCAATTCTGCATTCAGGTATATTGGTGACGCCTGAACCGCAGCCGCTTTAAAAATTGGTAAAGACATAATAATTTATCCTATTAGCTTAATTAAAAAGCCACTTCAAATCATGTGTACAAAGCAATGGTCTCTTCCTTCTCTTCCCAGTTTGTTGATTCAGTAACATCAGCAATGAGCTCAACCGCATCATAAAGATCTTGATACCGCATATATAGCGGTGTTATTCCAAATCGAATGATATCTGGGGAGCGAAAATCACATACCAAGCCATTCTCAACCAGAGCTCGACTTAAAGCGAACCCATGCAGATGCCTAAATGAGACATGACCGCCCCTTTTCTCATCGTCCAATGGACTTGCAAGTTCAAATTCTTTAGATTTAAACTTATCCCTCATTAACTCTATGAATATCGCACCAAGCTTTTTTGCCTTCTTCCTTAATAGCTTGATATCAGCTTTCAATGATATATCTACCCCACATTCTAAAGCAATCAATCCTAATAAGGGTGGAGTACCACACATAAAACGATTGATATTTTTTGCGGGCTCATACTGCAGATTAAAAGCAAAAGGATTCGCATGACCAAACCAACCAGATAAAATAGGGTCAATCAGAGATAGATGACGTTTTGCAGTATATATAAATGCGGGTGCACCAGGACCCCCATTCAGAAATTTATAACCACAACCCACCGCGAAATCAACATTACAACCATTCAAATCCACCGGAATCGAACCCACACTATGACTCAGATCCCAAATCACTAGAATTCCTCTTTGATGTGCTTGCCTAGTAATTTCTCTCATATCTGAAATTTCACCTGTCTTGTAATTTACCTCTGTCAATAATAGAGCTGCCACCGATTCATCAAGTGATTCAATTAAGCTTGAAGATGGAACTATTTTTGGGGTAATTTTTGATGGTGCAAAAGTCTCAAGGCCTTGCATCATATATATATCAGTAGGAAAATTTTCCTCTACAGTCAATATAATCTTGCGCTCATGGTTGACTTGAAGTGCAGCAACTATGGCTTTAAATATATTTATAGAGGTAGAATCAGCGGCAATGACCTCCCCATTACCTGCACCTATCAATTTAGCGATCTTATTCCCAATTCTTTGTGGTGAAATACCCCAATCATGATTGATCCATGATCTTATTCCACCCTGACCCCATTCAGAAGAAATTACGCTACTCATTTTTTTTTGTGTTATTTGAGGAGCTAATCCCAATGAATTACCATCAAAATATAAAGTATTGTCTGGGATCTGAAACTCTTCCCTGAATGATTTCAAAGCATCATTCTTATCCAAATCAAGCAGTGTATTTTTATCAATCATATATGCTTTTATACCATTGATTTTTACAACGGACACTCATTGAAATTCTCTTGTCTTTCAGCGCTCAATTTTGTTCGCATCGACCATAATTCAGGAAAGAAGCTTATATTTAGAGCCTTCCTTAAATACTCAACACCAGACGAACCAGCTGTACCAGGACTATGACCAATTACTCGAGAAACTGTTTTCATATGCTTAAACCTCCATTCCTGGAAATAATATTCAAGCGAAGTAATCCGCTCGGCTAACATGTATAACTCCCAATACTTCTCAGTATCCTCATAAATTATCTTCCATGCTCTCTCAATCTCAGGAGATGCTTGGTATTTTTTTGACCAATCTCTTTTCAAAGCTGCCGAAGGTATTTCGAATCCTTTTTTAGCTAATAATCGCAACGCCTCATCATATAATGATGGTTCATTGAGGATTTTTGTTAATGCATTATGTATTTCTTTTTCATTTTGATGAACTGCAATTAAATCTTTGTTTTTATTTCCCAGCATAAACTCGAGTTCCCGATATTGGTGTGATTGGAACCCAGAAGCTTTTCTCAAATAACCTCTAAATGTTAGAAAGTCATGCGGCGTTAATGTTGCTAAAATTTCCCATGATTGAATCATATGCCTTTGTATTGAGGCGATCCTATCAAATGTTTTAAATGACCTTGATAATTGATCATCTTGAATGCATTTAATAGCTATTCTTAATTCATGTAAGCAAAGCTTTATCCATAACTCCATGGTCTGGTGCACGACAATAAATAAAGTTTCATCTGGCTCACCTGAAACACCAACTTGAGATGAGAGTAAACGCTTTGTTTGCAGGTGAGAGTTATAGGTTAATTCGGTATCCCATTCTATTTTTTCACCGTCAATCTCAGTGCTGAAAGTTTCGATACCATCAATCTTTGAGCTTTTGATTTCTGCCATTTAAAGGCTCTCCCTTAATATTCAAGTAATAATTGAATATAGATCACGTAAAATAATAAATTTTGTTAAAATGCTAACAGTTTGCTATTTTTATTGTCAGTAATTTATTAATAAATAATAATAAAATATGATCTCTATCATTTACATCCTCAGGTATATCCTAACTATTTCAATTGTTTTTATATTTCTATTTAAGAATATATGTGCCACTGAGATAGATAGAAACCAGACTAAACCCAACATTTTATTAATTGTTGCTGACGACCTAGGTTGGTCTGATTTGGGCTCATTTGGTGGAGAGATAACCACACCAAACCTTGATACTCTAGCGTATTCTGGAATCCGATTAACAAATTTCCATACCGCACCAACCTGCTCTCCAACTAGATCAATGCTTCTAACTGGCACAGATAGTCATCTTGTTGGTTTAGGTAATATGGAAGAAGAGTTGGGGCCAAATCAAATTGGCAAAAAGGGTTATGAGGGATATCTTAATAATGATGTTGTTACGTTTGCAACATTATTAAAAGACTCTGGATACAGAACTATGATGGCTGGAAAATGGCACCTTGGTGCTAGTTTAGAGAAAGGGCCAGAATCTCGTGGATTTCAGGATGTTTTTGTCATTGCTAATGGCATCAGTAATCACTTCAAGCAGGAGAGAATTGTTGGTTTTGAAACTAACGTTATCACAAAAGCGCCTTATCGCGAGCACGGTAAATCAATTGACTTAAAAGAACCCTTCTACTCATCTGAGCTATATACAGATAAACTCATTTCTTATATAAAAAATCACCAGCTTCGTGAAGATATCAATCAACCATTTTTTGCTTATGCGGCATACTCCGCTCCACATTGGCCACTTCAAGCACCTGATAAATTTATTGAAAAATACAAAGGTAAGTATGATTCTGGTTACGGAGAAATAAGAAGGTTAAGACTAGAAAAATTAAATAAATTGGGGTTAATTAATATCCCTAAAGCACCTATATCTGAACTCTGGCCGCAATGGAATGAGCTTGATCTTAAGACACAAAATAAAGAAGCAAAGAGGATGGAAGTATATGCCGGTATGGTTGAGGCATTAGATTACCATATTGGGAGAATGATCACTTATTTGAAAGATGCGAATCTATTTGATAATACTATCATCATATTCATGTCTGATAATGGAGCTGAGGGAAATGATCCAAGTGTAATTTTGGAGAATGCTTCTTGGATACCAGCAAACTTTGATAACAGTATTAAAAACATGGGGAGATCAAATTCACATATCTCCTATGGTCCGAAATGGGCAGAGGTAAGCTCAACTCCATTTAAGGGTTTTAAGGGATTCCCATCAGAAGGTGGCCTTTTATCACCTGCCATAATTTCATATAAAGAGTTCAAAGGTGATTCAGTTATAAGGCAATTCGCCTCAGTAATGGATATTGCTCCGACTATTTTAGATATAGCAAACGTTGAACATCCACAAAATAAATATAGTGGAAGAAATATTCATCCAATTAAAGGGCAATCAATATTACCGATGTTAATTAATGACAATAAACCTGAACTCTCAAACAACCGAATAACTGGATGGGAATTATTTAACCGGAGAGCGGTTAGAGCTGGCTCTTGGAAAATTACCTGGATTGAAAAACCATACGGTAAAGGTCGGTGGGTTCTTTATGATCTCGAAAATGATCCGCTCGAAGAGTACGATTTAGCAACCACAAATCCAGCAAAGTTAAAAGAAATGATAGCTCTATGGGATGAATACAAAAAAGAAAATGGTGTCATTATAGATCAGGATTTAAATCTGGGTTATTCAGGAAAGAATTTTCATTTTAAGCATTAATCTTATTTACATCTCTTCGATCCATTGCTGAATCAGGTGCACGCCCTCCTCGTGGATTAATGATCTTCCGGACTCAGGCATCATTATACCTGGATCAATCGAACGCATTCTGTAGAGCAAAATTGATTCATCTGCTTTGCCTGGCATAATTGAATATAAATTGCCCCCACTGCCTCTCCCTGCTGCTACTGGTTTCTTATATATCCCGAGTTGTTTTGGTCGATTTTCAGCAAAATTCAAATAAAGTCCACTAGATGCTCCATTGCCCGTTGCAATATGACAATGACCGCAATTAATTGCCAAATATGAGCGCGCACGCGCATCCAGATCATTATTCTCATCCTTCCAATTAACAACAGATTCCATTGTTTCTGGATAATGATCTATCATGCCACTCTCTAGCCAATAATCTAATTGATTAACCGCTTCACTAGAAACTGGATGCCGAATATTTTTATTGAGATTTATGGCTTTTGGTCCAATTGGTTTAATGTCATTATTTGATTCATGGCACTCCTGACATTGATTTTTGTTAGGCACTCTATAACGCACACTCATTTGCTTGCCACTTTGATCAATCCATGATGTGTTAATTGTTGCGCCTGCTACTCTGAGAAGTGCTTCATCTTGATCATCATTCCAAACATAACTAGCTGCATCCCAGCCAGTGAATTTTTTTAGTAGCAATCGTGTCTCTAGGAGTTGTACTTCAGTTCCTGTATTTCGCTCATCCTTTTTATAGTAAAATGTTTTTATCAAAGCAGAACCAACAGGGAATTCATAAGTTGAATCTTTTGAATATCTTGCCACTAATTTATCTGGAATATATATGAATCTCTCTTTTAATGTGTAATCTGAGAATAAAGATGAAATTAATTCATAAGGGATCACATTCTCAGCTGGAAGCTGTGAGCTCATGTCCTGAAAGAATTGAAAATCAGACAATCTTTCGGGAAACTTTTTAGCTATTATATATTCATCACGAACACCGTCTGCTGCCTGCCCAAGAGAGCAAAAAATAATTAGAAAGAACCCCCAATAAATAAAATTTTTCATAAAAGAGCAATAAAGTTAGTATTAATGGTCCTGAGGTAAATTAATTTCTATCTCTGGAATAATTAATTCCTTATCTTGATAGTAATCCTGATAATTTCGATTAATAGGGTCAATAAAAGGTAGGTAATATCCGAATGGATCAAGCACGATTAAAGAAGCATCCCCATTATCACCAAGCATAATTCTCTCTTCATCAGGTTGGCCAAAAATCAAATCTTCGATTGGCATCAATCCGTCCCAGAATATATCTGGCATATCATTCTCAGCTAATTGGAAAAGCATTCTAGCGAGCTCATTACTTTCAATATCAGGACTTGCACCTGATTTTTTAAATCTATTATTGTGGATATATACTGAACGAGGATGAGGGTAGTAATTCTTATCAGTAGTATCCTGAAAATAACTGACAATCGCTAAATTGACCGTATCATTTTCAAAAAAATCGTTATTAAAAACCTCAATTATTGAATTTGCTAAAATTAACATACCAGTACCCCTAGGTACCGTGGCAACGATATTTCCCTCTGGTGCAAAGTTATCAGTATTATTATCAAAGGACTTATTATTATAAACACGTATATGATGACCGCCCTGTTGAGGTAAATCAGGTAAATCAAATACTAAGATACCGCCTGTATTTCTTGTGACAGTATTGCCAAAAACATCAGCATAATAGGAATTTTCAATTTCTATTCCAGCGACATTAAACATAGCTGAGTTATTTTTTACAATTATGTTCTCAGATTGTCCAACATAAATCCCAGCATCAGACGCGCCAATGGCGATACAACCCTCTATATAAACATTCTTAGACTGTACTGGATAGAGACCGTAAGCGCCATTCTCAGTGGCCGGCCCATTGGTCCACTCAACTCTCAAATTTATCATGTAAATCCCATCAACATCTACGACCTTAATGGCATCGCCACTAGCATTAATTACAGCGAAATCTCTCAAAATTACCTCATCAGAGCTAACCAATATCCCTTGTGCGCCAGATAATTGATTAGAAAAATCCAGGATTGTGGTTTCCATACCCTTACCTTTAACCGTTACCTCATTTTGAGCCAAAGATAAGCCATCCGTTAACCTATAAACTCCTTCATCTAATTGAATAGTATCTCCAGGTTTAGCCAAAATCATGGCTTCTTGAATTCGTTGTTGAGCATCTTCGCCAGGTTGCAGGTGAAAAACTTCAGCGAAGCTAATGTTTCCTAGCAATAGCACATAAAAAATAATATATATTCTACTCATACCAAGCCTACTCTTATATGATTAAGTAAATCCTATAATGAGTTTATACTAATTAAACATTAAAAGAAGAAAGGCTTATGCAAAAAATTATTACCTACAAATTGCTTATTATATATTTTTTGACATTAGTCATATCGACTAAAGTAAGCGCTGATAAGCCATCTGACTTTATCGTCACGCATGCCAATATCTATACTGTTAATGATAAACAACCATGGGCAGAGGCGATGGCAGTAAAAGATGGAAAAATTATTTTTGTTGGAAACAACCAAGACGCTCTTCAATATAAAAATAAAAATACCCTTATTAAGAACATGCAAAGAAAAATGATATTACCTGGTTTTCATGATATCCATATTCATCCGGTTCATGGAGGTGTCACACACCTACAATGTAACTTAAGTAATATACGTAAAATTAGTGAACTTTTAACAAAAATTAAGTCATGTGTC
>CABXJW010000021.1 GCA_902512585.1 uncultured Woeseiaceae bacterium
GCTCGTCATAATTGATCTTTTAATGAATTTTTATTTACCATACAGTGACTCTATACCAAGGGATTCATAACTAGCAAATATTTGTCTATTTTATGAATGATAGTCATAATAAAAAAATATCATAAAAGGCACCTATATGAATAACACCAGACAAAAAAGATTATTTGTAGCAAGCTGTATCTCATTAGTCCTGACCTCTATGACTTTTGCAATTCGTGCAAGACTCGAAACTGTGTTTGGACCAACGGGAATTGGTTTATCATTAGAGCAAATAGGTTATGCTTTTATGCCAGCCTTCTGGGGTTTCACTATAGCAATTATATTGGGTGGTAAGCTTGTTGATTCTATAGGTATGAAAAAAGGAATGTGGTTAGCATTTACTTCTCATGCAATCGGTATAATTTTGACGTTAGCCGCTAATGATTTCACTTCTCTATTCACAGCCACGGTTATTATGGGGCTTGGCAATGGAATGGTCGAGGCAGTATGTAATCCGTTAGTCGCTAGCATGTACCCAAGAGAAAAAACAAAAATGTTAAATCGTTTTCATTTATGGTGGCCAGCTGGCATAGTAATAGGCTCATTAGTTGGTTTAATCTTAATGGATATAATGAACCTAAATTGGCAATTGATGGTTGCTAGTCTTTTTGTTCCCCTTGCCCTCTATGGATATCTACTGATTGGTCAAACTTTCCCTCAAACTGAGAGAGTAACTCTGGGAGTTAATCAAAAAGATGCACTTAAGAGTCTCACTAAGCCACTTTTTTTATTCATTGCATTTTGCATGCTCCTGTCAGCAAGCACCGAACTTGGAACAACTCAACGCATCGAATCTTTATTGCGAGAAACGGGAGTAAATGCACTCCTAATACTAGCATTTATTAATGGAATTATGATATTTGGCCGAGCTTTTGCTGGCCCAATAGCCACAAAAATTAATACCACCGGGATGTTATTTGCTTCTTCTATATTCGCCTTTATTGGTCTACAAATGTTAGCAAATACTGAAGTTTTTAATGTATTTCTTGCGGCCAGCGTCTTTGCAATTGGCATCACTTTCTTTTGGCCAACTACTTTGGCCTTTATTTCTGAAAACATACCTGAAAGTGGGGCTCTGGGAATGTCTATAATTGGTGGACTAGGTATGCTCTCAGTATCTTTAATACTTCCATTAATGGGTCGCTTTTTAGATGACTCAATGAGCACAGATGTTATTCAAACGATTAGCGTTCTTCCATTCATACTTATCATTCTCTATGGAATTCTTTACCTAAAGCAACCATGATTATAAGCTAACCCAATCTGAATCTTGATTATTTGATTCTACTACTGCTTCAACAAACTTCATTCCATCTAATCCATCCAAACCCGAGGGGAATAAAAAATTATCATATATAGTTTTTTGTCCATCTCTGGATACAACTATCGCATCAGCAATTTCTTTATAGATATTAGCAAAACCCTCAATGTATCCTTCCGGATGACCAATCGGTATCCTGGAATAATTATTTGCGTCATCGCTTAAGTTATCGCTTCCACGAATTAAAACCTGTGTTGGTTTATTATATGGGGTAAAAATTAATTCATTAGGTTGCTCTTGCTGCCAGACCAAACCACCTTTATCACCATAAATCTGTATTTTTAGATTATTACCATTTCCTGGAGCAACTTGACTTGCCCATATCATCCCTTTGACATTATTCTCATAGCGGATCATCACATGAGCATTATCATCAAGTCTTCTTCCTTTCACAAAAGAAGATAAGTCCGCGCATAAGGTTCGAGCTCTTAGCTGAGTAATAAATGTCGATAAATGGTAAGCATGTGTCCCAATATCACCAATACAACCTCCAATACCAGATTTTTCTGGATCTACACGCCAGTTAGCTTGTTTATGTCCAGAATTTTCTAGCGGCTCAGTAAGCCAATCTTGAGCATAATGAGTGTTAATAACTCTTAATTCACCTAACTCCCCAGATTGAACCATTTCCTTTGCCTGCCGCACCATCGGATAACCACTATAGTTATAAGTTACTGCAAGAATTAATCTAGCTCTCTCAGCAAGCTCAATCAACTCTCTAGCTTCATCGCTGTTTATAGTGATAGGTTTATCACAAATAACATGAATACCAGCAGATAGGAATTTTTTTGCGACTTTAAAATGAAGGTGATTAGGCGTTACTATGGCTACAACTTCAATGCCATCAGGTCGATTTTGTTCTACCTTGATCATTTTCTCATAAGAGGTATAACACCGTTGCTCAGAAAGACCGATCTTCAGCCCAGAGCGAATAGATCGATTAGCATCAGAACAAAGTGCACCAGCACATAATTGATAGCGATCATCAAGTCTTGAGGCCATGCGGTGAACCTCACCAATGAAGGCACCTTCACCGCCACCAACCATACCTAATCTGATTCGTTGCATCTTTGTCTATTCCTTTGTTATTTGATACCAAGTATAGCTTTGTTGGTATCTGTATCATTTCCTCCACCGGCAAAATCATCAAATGCTTGTTCTGTAGGGCGAATAATATGATCTTTAATAAAAATAGCACCTTCCTTTGCTCCGTCTTCTGGATGCTTAAGACAACACTCCCATTCCAAGACAGCCCAACCATCAAATTCATATTGAGCCAACTTAGAGAAAATACCTTTGAAGTCCACTTGACCATCACCTAAGGATCGAAATCTTGCTGCACGATCTACCCATGACTGGTACCCACCATACATACCCTGTCTTCCAGTAGGATTAAATTCAGCGTCTTTAACGTGAAACATTTTAATACGTTCATGATAAATATCGATATTCTCAAGATAATCCAAGCCTTGAAGAACATAATGGCTTGGATCGTAAAGCATATGGCAACGCTGATGGTTATTCACTTGCTCTAGAAACATCTCAAAAGTTATTCCATCATGCAAATCTTCACCTGGGTGTATCTCATAACAGAGATTTACACCTACCTCATCAAAGGCATTTAATATTGGCAGCCACCGCTTTCCCAATTCCTTGAAAGCTGTCTCAACCAACCCTTCTGATCTTTGCGGCCATGGATAAAAATAAGGCCAAGCTAATGCGCCTGAAAAAGTGACATGCTCTGTCAAACCAAAGTTGCAAGAAGCTTTAGCAGCCAAATGCAATTGCTCAACAGCCCATGCTTGCCTCTCTTCGGGGTTATTATGCACCTCAGGTGCCGCAAACCCATCAAAAAGCTTGTCATAAGCAGGGTGAACTGCAACTAATTGACCCTGTAAATGTGTAGATAATTCAGTTATTTGCATATTATTATTCAACAAAATTCCTGATATTTCATCACAATAATTCTTACTCTCAGCGGCCAATTTTAAATCAAATAATCTAGAGTCCCATGAGGGCATCTGAATACCGACAAAGCCCAAGTCAGAAGCCCACTTACTGATACTATCTAAATCGTTAAATGGTGCATCGTTCCCTGCAAATTGTGCCAAGAAAATTGCTGGCCCTTTCATTGTTTTCAAAATAACCTCCTCACAAAGAGTCTATAAGTATAAAGATCCTTAATGCCTAATAGCGACGGTTGGATCGTTTGATGTAATCATCAAATTTATCCTCATCATACAATTGACGGTAGAACGAATCTGGGTCACATAGTAATGGAAAAACAACTGTTTCATCTGGCACCCTTTTCCATGTAGCAGTTGCAATTGGCGGTGTTAAGTAATTTCGCGGATCATAAAGAGTCATATGCGCATGCAATAAACCCTCCTTATCTAATTCATACTTTTCAATTATCTTTGCCTCACTGGAAATTGGGTTACCCATAAAACCCCTTACAGAAGGCATTAAATTAGTTGTCTCAACAACAAGAGTAGAACCATCCCAATACCCTGATGAAAATCCCAGCGGATACCAATCAGAAAATTCTGGAGGCTGCCTGTTATCCAAATAGATTCTTCGTACCTCAGAGCTGAAAATCATCGTAATTTTGTTTTCATCTTGAAATATTTCAGGAGCACTTCCAAAATTATTTACCAGTCCAGAAGAAACACAGCGTTGTCTTGGAAGATCCATCTCAACATCAAAATTCTTATTCCATTCTATAGCCGCCTCGGTCATATCTACCGTCCAACGACGCATTCCTCTTCCGTTTAAAGCCCATTTGCCCTCTATATTAACAAGCTTCGCACTCTCTTTGGATTTGATTGATTTCTCGATACGCTCAGCTTTCCATGTTCCTGTTGGATGTGGGCACCCCAATGGAATTTTATTACATAGGTCTTGCTGTTTATCTGTTATCGGTTTTTCAGAGCCAAATTTTCCAGTCATGATGCCGTTCACCAACACACCTCTATAATATCTTTCAAAGGGCATGCTTGCGCCAGTCCAATCATCAATAGCCATTTCGATATTTTCATTCATAATTTTGATGGTAATCGGGCCACCTTGAACATGAGCAACGTAACGACCATCCAGATAATCAATAACTAATAAACCATTCTGAATACGTTTGCCTCCAGTAACCTGATTAATGACAAGATTCCACTCTCCTACATATTTACCATTTATAGCGAATGCTTTACTCATGAGGCAAGATGCAAATAGTAAAAACAAACACAATAATCTAGAAGAAGTGCTCAATAAACTCATCTTACTCCTCCAACCTTATTTTCAAGAACACTGCCATCACTTCTTATAATTTTCCTAATGAACATCTTTGGCGAACCGTCATAAGTTGGATCTCCACTCATAGTGATAGTCTCTCCTACCTTAAGTGTATCCCTGACCCATCCAGCTCTTCTTAACATAGATGGGTTGTGTCCATGTGTATTCCAAATAACTTTTTCTCCATCATTATCAGTAACTTCAATAAAAAACCTTACATGTGGATTTTTAAACCAAACTTCAGTAACCACCCCTTCAATAGTGATTGATCCATTAATATCATATTCAGCAAAAACCGAATGATGCGAAAAACTGATTTGTGGGTAATAAAAACCCACTAGAGCAAGCATAATAATCCAATATCTTTTCATAAGCCTAACCACCTCGTTTTAATTCTACCTCTCTTCTTTTTACCCTCGAATAACATTTATCGATGACCCTTAACATATTCATAACTTTTAGACTAACATATAAAAGAAAACTGAAATCAAGCCAATTAATAATGCATAAGGTAATTGGGTGATCACGTGATCTATATGATCACAGCCAGCTCCAACTGATGATAACACCGTTGTATCAGATACAGGTGACGCATTATCCCCAAAAATTCCACCACCGGCGATAGCTGCAATTGTCTGGTAGATTAAAGGAGTAATTTCTCCACCAGTTAGGTCATAAGCTAATGGAAGTACTACAGGAATCGTCATCGCGTAAGCACCCCATGAGGTTCCTGTGGAAAACGAAATAATTGCGGTAATTAAAAATGTCAAGATCACCAATGTTGTACCAGATAAATTATCAGCGAATAATTTAATAATCAGATCAGCGGCCCCAAGTTCTGTCGTAACGGTATTTAGTGAATATGCAAGAGCAATAATTAATAAAGCACCGGCGACATTTTTCATACCTGCTGTAATCAATTCACCTACCTCTATTGTATTTTTGAATCTTCCTTTGAGGGCTGACATTATTACAAGGAAGGTCACTGCCAACATAAAAGCCTCGACTATTTTTACCGTACCAAGAAAGATTAACGTTAATACGCCAACACCAATAATCAACAAGACTGGTATAAATAAGTCAAATAATACTGATGGCTTGATTAACGATTCTATTTTCAGGTCAATATTGTCTGTTTCTGATAGCAACGGAGATGAGCCAGGCCTGATTAATGCACCAGTTTCTTTTGCTCGCTCTTCTGCCTTTTTCATCGGACCAAAATCAGGAATAAGGCCAATACAAATAAACAAAGTGAATAAAATCAGAAGAATAGGGTAAATATTATAAGGGATAGCTAAAATATAAATTGATAGCGCTTGTCCCACAGACTCAATAGGACCGCCTTGTGCCGCAATTAGGCTTGCAACATAGGCGCCCCAGGCAGTAAACGGAAAAAGTATACAGACAGATGCTGTAGTTGCGTCCAATATAAAAGCTAATTTTTCTCGAGGAATAAACACTCGGTCCGAAATTGGTTTAATTATAGCGCCTGTTAATAGCGGACTAAAATAATCATCAACAATCATAAAGCCCATAGCCCACGCCGATAATTCGACATTGCGTCTCTTTTTTTGACGTTGCATAACTTTTTGTGCGAGCGCATTTAACACCCCAGATAATTTGAACAACTCAAATAGTATTCCAATCAAAATGACGATCTCGCAAATCCAGATGAAATCTGCATTACCCAGTGATTTTTGGAACACCTGATTAAGGCCAATACCAGGTGACATACCTATCAATAATGTGCCAATAAAAGTTCCAGTCAACATTGCTATCAGGGCAGATCGGAGAGTAAAAGCCAATATTAATGTTACCAATAACGGTAACAATGAAAAATATTCCCATACACCAAGATTCATTGAAAATAGCACTCCAAAAGATTAGATTAAAACATAGAATAACACTAATGCTCTTATGCTATAAAAATATATACAAGTTTGACTGTATCTATGTACTATAAACGTAAGAATTATCAAAGAAATAAGGAATTTGAAATGAGCAACACATCACTAATCAAAATTTCAATGATTTTAATGCTCCTATTAGGTATTAACTCAATTTCCTACGGGGAAATAAATAGATATGTTCGCTATGAGCATGCCAATGCTAAAAGTTATGGCTTAATTAATGGTGACAAGGTGCATCAGTTGTCTGCCGCACCTTATATAAATAAAGAAGAGACTGGGGTGATTGTTAACCTCAATGAAGTTAACTTACTAGCCCCTGTTGAGCCAAGTAAAGTAATTGCTGTCGGCTATAACTATCATAGCCATCGAGGTGATATGGAATTACCAGCACATCCGCCAATATTCCTCAAGCTTCCGAGCTCAATTATTGGCTCAGAAGAAGTAATAATTTATCCAGAAGGTGCAACTGACCTCCATTATGAAGCAGAATTAGTGGTCGTAATCGGTAAAACAGCGAAAAATGTTACAAAAGAAGAAGCTGGTGACTATATTTTTGGTATTACCGCAGGAAATGATGTTAGCGAAAGAAACTGGCAAGCTAACGATCTACAATGGTTCAGAGGGAAGGCATCAGATACATTTGGGCCATTAGGGCCTGAATTGGTCACTGGCCTCAATTATAAAGATCTTCTCGTAGAATCAAGATTGAATGGAGAGGTTATGCAATCACAGCGGACTCGAGATCATATTCATAACATCGATGCCATTGTAAGTCATATTAGTCAAACTGTTACGTTATTTCCAGGGGATGTCATCTATACTGGGACACCTGGAAGCACTACTGCTATGTTACCTGGTGATATTATAGAAATCGAAGTTGAAGGTGTTGGTATACTCAGAAATTCTATCAGCAGATAATAAAAAATTGATAAATATAAACACAAAAATTATTAATAAAGTTCTACTGAATTTATTCTTTAGTTTTTTATTTTCTAGTATAAGTCCAGTAATTGCTCAAAATAATAATGAATTTAATCCAATTGCAGCTAATGCGGAGTTAGATTTACTAAAAAATCAAATCACTGATAATAATGTTAAAGCTTCATTTCTTAATATCGCAAGAACACAAGCATTAGACATATTAGCAGAAGCTAATGTATGTCTAGAGCGATCATCGGTTGAAAGAGAGCGTTTAGAACTGAGATTTGAGCCACTTAAAGATATAGATGCTGATGTAGCTCCAGCAATCTTTGATCAGCGTAATGCGATACGCACCTTGTTGGATGAGGCAACTGCTAGGCAGATCTCATGCGCAGGCGCAAGAGATGAGGCTATCGCTATCGTGGAGTTAATTTCAAACCTTCAAGAAGAATTATCTGAACAATATCTGTCTTACCATAGCAAAAACTTAATAGAGGAGGCCTTGGGTTTTCCAGGAAAACTTAAAGACAGTATTAGTAAATATCAAAATGCACAATATCTTAATTTAAATTCAAATCTAACAATCACTGCATTATTCTGGCTGCTCATCACTGGAGGCATCTTTGCAGCCGGTCTCGATATATTTATAAGAAAAAAATCCAAACACCTTCTTCTAAATGATGACTCACCCTCACTATTGAATCGCTTGTTAACACAGCCATTAGCAAGACATTCTTCGTCTTTATTAATCGGCTTAGTTACCACATTAATACTCTTTTCTACTATTTCAGATCCTTCTTTGGATCGAATGATTATTCGGCTAGGTCTGAGTATATTTCTTTTTGGTATAACAAGTATAATTATAGATTGGGCCACGGGTGACGACTCCCCTGCCGCTGATATTAATGGTCTTATACCTGAACATATAAAACCCTTACGTTTTCGATTAGCATTACTCCAAATCTCTTTAATAGCTAGTTTTATTGTTTTTGGAACAAATTGGTTAACGATCAGATTAATTGATCCAGATGTTGTAGGCAGAGCAGCAATAATTTTCTTGGTAGCGTGCACTCTACTCTATACTCACCTTTATCTGAGTAAAATTCCAGGCTTAGAGAATAAATTCAGAATAATTAGATCAATCATTACACTAGCCTTATCCATTAGCATAGTTGCTGTTATTATCGGTTATCAGAATTTTGCTGGGTATTTAATCCATGGCGTTACACGCTCTTTAATTGCATTATTTCTAGTCTGGATATTGCTTTGGTTGATTACGATGTCATTCGAATATTTGATTAAAAATGATACCACTTCGGCCATAACAATAAGAAGAAATTTAGGTATAAAGAAAGAAGCATCTAGAACAGGTCTTGGCTTTGTCCAACTCATCACCGATCTGGTGATCTGGTTGAGCTTATTTGTCTATTTAATTTATGTGTGGGATGCTTCAGGCACCACAGTTGATAGATTATTTGAACTCATAATACTGGGTGGAAAAGTAGGTAATATTCAACTTGTACCAGCACAATTAATCGGTGGAATGATAATCTTTACTGCTCTTCTAGGCCTGATAGGTTGGCTAAAACGCTGGATTGATCGAAGATGGCTGCAACATATTGTAATTGAAAGAGGCGCTCGTGAAGCTCTAATTACGTTATTTGGGTATGTTGGCTTCATAATCGCCTTGTTATTTGGCCTGACACAAGCTGGAGTTGATCTGAGTGGCCTAGCAATCGTTTCTGGTGCATTAGCATTAGGGATTGGTTTCGGCATGCAAGAGATTGCTGGTAACTTTGTTTCCGGACTCATACTATTGTTTGAAAGGCCTATTCGTACTGGTGATTTTGTTTCCGTAGGTGAAATAGAAGGTTTTGTCCGTAAAATTAGTATTAGGGCTACTGAGATTGAAACACTTGATAATCAGAATGTGCTTGTGCCTAATGCAGAATTAGTATCAGGTCGAGTTACAAACTGGGTTCTAAGAGATACTCAAGGAAGACTGAGAATAGAGGTAGGCGTTGCTTATGGCTCTGATGTTAAAAAAGTCCAAGAGATACTTGAAAAGATTGCAAATGAACACTCTGAGGTCATTACTGATGGGCGAGCGCCAGCTCCTAGGGCACTATTTATGGGATTTGGTGATTCATCATTAGACTTTGAGTTACGATGCAGAATAAATAGGATCGATCGGCGTTTTACTGTTCAAAGTGACATAAATTTTGCCTTGGATGCGGCGTTTAGAGAAGCAAATATCAGTATCCCTTTCCCTCAGCGTGATTTACATATTATTTCACATAATAAAGAGGCTACGTCAGAAAAACAGACAGTGAAAAAAGCATCTGTTAAGCAAAAGAATCTCAATTTACCTTCTGACAATATCACCAGAAGCCACCAAGAGGAAATTGAACTAAATATTCCTAGTGATGAATTATGGCAAGCACTCGTGGATATTGAAAAACTTAAAAATTGGCTTATAGAGGATGGTGAAATCACGCCTAGAATTGGTGGGAATTATAATTTAGCTCTAAAAAATGGTGACAATATTAATGGCCGGATAGATGTTTTAATCACTAAAAGAAAAATGCGTTTCGTTGAGTCGCCAAGAATTGATGAGGAACCACTTTCATCAGGCCCTATAACTACAGAATTTGTTATTAGTCAAACCAAAGATACCACAAAACTAACCATCACTGTTCTTGGTATCCCAGCAATCGAAGAATGGGAAGAAGATTTCAACCGGTCTCAAAGTAACTGGCAGCTTGCCCTGAGAGAGTTAAGCGTTTTATATACTAATAATTAACTACTTTTGATTATTTTCAGGCCATTCATATAAGGAATAAGTACATCAGGCACGATAACATTTCCACTTTCATCCTGATAATTCTCTATTATTGCAACTAATGCTCTGCCAGCCGCTAATCCAGAACCATTAATAGTATGAAGAAATTCATTCTTTCCGGTCTTACTATTTTTCCATTTAGCCTGCATTCTTCTTGCCTGGAAATCACCAAATAAACTACAAGATGATATCTCTCGATAAGCATCCTGCCCTGGAAGCCATACCTCAAGATCGTAAGTAATCTTTGCTCCAAAACCAATGTCACCTGCACAGAGTGAAACGACTTGATAAGGTAATTTCAATTCTCTTAATATCTTTTCAGCGTGAGAGGTTAAAGACATTAGTGCATCTTTAGATTCTTCTGGTTTAACAATCTGTACTAATTCAACTTTTTCAAATTGATGCTGACGAATTAGACCCTTTGTATCTTTTCCATAACTGCCAGCTTCTGATCTAAAACAAGGAGTATGCGCTACATATTTTAAGGGCAAAGCTCGTTCATCAATGACTTTTCCGGCAACAAGATTAGTTAATGGGACCTCTGCAGTAGGAATTAAATACAGCGGCTTATCACCCTCAATTTTAAAAAGATCACTTTCAAATTTAGGTAATTGCGAGGTGCCAATAAGTGCATTTGCTTGAACCAACAGAGGTGCATAGACTTCCTCATATTCATGTTCCTGAATGTGTGTATTTAACATAAATTGAATTAAGGCTCGTTGCAATGATGCAAGAGACCCCTTCATTACAGCAAAACGTGATCCTGAGATTCTTCCAGCACTTTCGAAATCAAGCGAATCTAATCGATTTCCTATCTCAATATGGTCAAGCGGTTTAAAATCAAATTTTTTAGGGGTGCCATAAGTACTAACTATCAGATTATCCTGCTCATCGACACCGTCGGGTACCTCTTCAGATAATAGATTAGGGAGGTCTAGCTCAATAGAATTAATTTTTGCTAAAGTTTCATTTAACTGTTTTTCGTTTACTTTGATATTTTTATTAACTTCTTCAACAATTTGCATAAGTGACAAAATATCTTCATTTTTTGATTTTGCGATACCAATATTTTTAGAGCTTATATTTCTTTGGTTCTTAAGTTCTTCATTTTTTATTTGAAGAGATTTTCTTTTACTTTCTAGTTTATTGTAACCATCTGCATCAAATTCAAAGCCGCGCCTCTCAAGCATTCTTGCAACTTCACTAGCTGATTGTCTTAATATTTTTGGATCTATCATGTTGCTATTTCTCAGTGAAATATTATTAATTCCCCAGAGCGATCTCCTTAATTCTTGTTAGTTTGTCTTTTATTTTAATTTCCAGACCTCGGTCTACAGGATAATAATACTTCCTTGGCTCCATGTCGTCAGGAAAATATTTTTCCCCATAGGCAATACCATCTTTTTCATCATGAGCATAACGATAATTATCCCCATACCCTATTTCTTTCATCAATTTTGTGGGTGCATTCTTTAATTTGTTAGGTACAGATAAAGAACCTAACGATTGAACATCACTCATTGCTGACTTCGCTGCTTTATACACTGCATTACTTTTTGGTGCACATGCTAAATAAATTGTGGCTTGAGCAACTGCAAGTTCACCTTCAGGACTACCCAATTTTTCCATACATTCCCAGGCATCTAGTGAAATTCGTAATGCTCTTGGGTCCGCATTCCCAATATCCTCTGAAGCCACTCTAATCAATCTTCTGGCCAGATACAATACATCACATCCACCATCAATCATCCTTATTAACCAGTACAGTGCCGCATCCGGATCTGAGCCACGGATAGATTTATGTAAAGCAGAGATTTGGTCATAAAAATACTCTCCTTTATTATCAAAGCGTCTAACATTCGTTCCTATAATTTTCTTTAAATGCTCAAATCTAATCTCTTTTGGTATTTTTTTTAATGACATTAAATATGCGAAAACAAGCTCAATTATATTTAAGGCATGGCGCGCGTCTCCACCGGACATTATAGTAATTGCATTAAGGGATTTATCGTCAATTGTAAATTTATTTTTATTTTCTGAAAATTGATTTCTTAATGCATTATTAATTATTTTCTTTATAGTGCAATCATCCAATGCATTTAATACATATACACGAAGCCTGGATAGTAGAGCATTATTTAATTGAAAAGAGGGGTTTTCAGTTGTGGCACCAATTAATGCTATTGTTCCATCTTCAAGATAAGGTAAAAAAGCATCTTGTTGAGATTTATTGAATCTATGTATCTCATCTAAAAAAATAAGTGTTGGCATTCCAGATGTAACCCTTATCTCTTGTGCTTTTTTTACTGCATTGCGTATATCACCCACTCCTGCCATAACTGCAGATAATGAAATAAGATGAATTTTTAGCGAAGATGAGATTAATTTAGCCAAAGTTGTTTTGCCAGTTCCTGGCGGGCCCCATAAAACCATTGAATGTATTTTATTTTCATCAATAGCAGTTCGAATTGGCATACCAATATTGGTCAAATGATCTTGACCATAGAATTCTTCTATAGTGGTTGGGCGGAGTCTCTCGGCTAAGGGGATTTCACTTGTATCGCAAGTGTTATGATTACACTCATCAGTGAACATATCTTCCATATTCAATATTTACTACTTAAATTTGTAATTAAATCTTCAATTTTGATTACCCAATTATTAGTAAGTTTAAATGAAATTAAAATTCCCAAAATAACACCTAATTCATTAGCTAGGATATCAAATAATTCATAAGTACGGTAAGGTGAAAAATATTGTATACACTCAATAATGATGCCGTAAAAAGAAATATACATCAGCACCTTTATAAAAGATGGAAGCTGACCACATACCCAGATTGTCAGTAATGTAAAAACAAAAATATGAATACCTTTATCAGTGAGACGCTCTGGTAATCGAATATCAGAACCAAAAAACCATTCTGGTGGAAAAACTAATAATGATGTTAAGGTTATAAAAATAAAAAGATTTAATATATTCCATAATATTTTGTATTCTAATTGATACATGACCTCAATCAATAATCAAAGGCTGACCTATGACATCAACATCCACAGGTATATCAATTGTGAATAAAGTTGATGAAATTGTCTCATCCGTCTTAAGTTCATCGAAAATAATACTTATAGTTTGGCCAATAGTATCAATTAATGATATCTGAGATAGAAGACCATCATTGAAACCAATTTTAAACTCATTATTCATTTGATTACTGTTTATAGATCTGAGTGTTACCCAAAAAATATCTTGCTCTAAAGATGCCTTTTCGATTTTATAATACTCCAATAATCTATTATCATTTAAAAACAGAATTACCTGCGATTGATCATATATCTGTTCTTGAGGTTTTATAATAATTTGCTCTAAATCAACATCATAAGAATAGAAATTTAATCCATCTGCTACAAAAATTTGTTCGTATGGTTTCATATAATGCCATCGAAATTTATTCGGCCTCTCTACATAAAAGCTTCCTTCCATTGATTCAGAAAAAATATTATTTTCATCAAAAATATGCTGAACAAATTTAGCTTCTAATGTTTTAAATTCCTCAAAATAAGAAGTAAATAACAACTTAGCTTTATGCAAATTAGCTTCATTAGCATCAACATATGAGAAGCTCATAACCGCAAATAAAAATAAATTTAATTTTTTAAACATATGATGAGCTTTTACTTTTTAATTTAAGTTCTTATTTTATTCTTCGGTTGATGTGTTGATTAGAATCTCGCGAGTTCCGTTTGACTCCAATGGTCCTACTAATCCTGCAGCTTCCATTGCTTCAACCATCCTAGCAGCTCTGTTGTAGCCTATTTTAAGTCTTCTCTGCACACCGGATATAGATGCTTTTTTTGTTTCAATGACCACTTGAACAGCCTGATCATAAAGGACATCTTTTTCTGCATCAGAATCGTCAGTCGAAACACTAATTGATGATTCATTAGTTTCCAATATCTCGTCAACATATTGTGGTTTTCCTGCATTTTTTAATTTGTCAACTACGGCATGCACTTCATTATCTGCAACAAAGGCTCCGTGCACTCTGGTAGGTAATGAAGTTCCAGGTGGCAAATAAAGCATATCACCGTGACCAAGTAACGTTTCAGCACCCATTTGATCCAAAATCGTTCTTGAATCAACTTTTGCAGACACTTGAAATGCAATCCGACTTGGAACATTCGCTTTTATTAAACCAGTAATTACATCCACAGAAGGTCTTTGCGTAGCTAAGAGCATATGAATACCTGAGGCACGCGCTTTTTGTGCTAAGCGAGCTATAAGTTCTTCTGTTTTCTTACCTACAATCATCATCATATCGGCGAGCTCGTCGATAATTATGACTATAAAAGGTAATGTTAATAATGTTGGATGATTTGGGGCCTTATCTTCATCCTCAAATTCTGGTGGTTTATATAACGGATCAGGAATAGGGTTACCTGCATCAATAGCATCCTTGACTTTTCGGTTATAACCACCAATATTTCTAACGCCTAAGGCCGCCATCAATCGATATCTTCGATCCATTTCAGCTACACACCATCGAAGAGCATTTGCTGCTTCTTTCATATCTGTAACTACTGGTGTCAATAAATGCGGTATACCCTCATAAACAGATAATTCTAACATTTTCGGGTCCACCATGATTAGTCTAACGTGCTCAGCAGTTGCTTTATAGAGAAGACTGAGAATCATGGCATTAATAGCTACAGATTTTCCTGATCCAGTAGTTCCTGCAATCAGTAAATGTGGCATTTTAGCTAAATCGGCAACTACTGAATTACCTCCGATATCCTTACCTAATGCGAGAGTCAAAGGCGAAGACATATCATCATATACTTTTGATTTTAGGATCTCCCCTAACGTTACTAGTTCTCTATTTTCATTAGGTATCTCAAGACCTATAAATGACTTTCCTGGAATCACTTCAACTATCCTGACACTCACCACCGAAAGAGACCTAGCTAAATCTTTCGAAAGAATTGATATTTTATTAACTTTGACCCCAGGCGCTGGATCTAATTCAAATCGAGTAATGATTGGTCCAGGTGAGACTGAAACAACCTCTACTTCAATTCCAAAATCTTTTAATTTTAGCTCTACCAGCCTTGACATAGCCTCTAGCGATTCTTCCGAAAATCCTTTCTTTTGTGGTGGTGGATCATCAAGTAATGATAATGATGGCAGTTCACCTTCAGTTGCAGGCTCGAATAATGTTGTTTGGCGTTCTTTCTCCGCCCTTCCACTTGTTTCAAGTTGAGGAATGACTGGCTCTATTTTTGGTGGTGCTTTTTTTGCAATGCGTCTTTTTTCAGCCTTAATAACAGTCTGGCGCTCTGCTTGAACACGCTT
>CABXJW010000022.1 GCA_902512585.1 uncultured Woeseiaceae bacterium
TTTTCAAAATGATTTAACCACAACGGTTTTAGAGCAAATATACCCGGCGGAACCCAATATTCACCCATCATTGGGTACGTGTTATATATTTTTCCCGCCTTTAATCCAGCCACAAATCCACCAGATATGATTGTAATGATGATAAGCAAAGTTAGGGCTTGGGTTTTTTTTGACCACACATGAGCAATTGTTTTTTTAGGGTAAATGAGATTTAATGCTACCCAAAGCATGAAGCTATATATCAAAAATGCAGATGATAAGTGTGCAGTTAATCGATACTGACTTACTGCCGGATTATCAACCAGCCCGCTTTTAACCATGTACCATCCTAATAAACCTTGCATACCACCTAAGATCAGCATTAGAAAGTATTTTGGGAGTTCTTTATTTTTTATATATCCTTTGAAGATGAAGAAAATTAGTGGGATAAAAAAAGCCAAACCAATTAATCTTCCAAGTAACCTATGTAGATATTCTAGCCAGAATATTTGTTTAAAATCATAAACATTCATGTAAGAATTTTTTTTAAGAAATTCTGGAGATTGTTTATACATTTCAAAGGTATTTAACCAATCTTCTGTAGAAATCGGAGGAATTGCACCCATAATAGGTCGCCAATCAACCATAGATAGACCAGAGCCAGTTAATCTTGTCACTCCTCCGAGAATAACCATTATAAAAACCATAAAACAACATAAAAGAAGCCATTTAGCGACAGATAAATTTGCAGTCAACATTTTATTTTCTGCTAGCATTAATTCAACTCCATTTAATAAATCGAATACATTATTTATTTATAACAGTAACGTTAATTTATCATTATTCAACTCTAATCGCCCGTTTGAAGAGGAATATAATAGTAATGTTACATTCGTTTACAACTATTTAAATACATTGGCCATCTATTTAAAGGATGTAATTTTTAGTGGTAATGAAGTGGTGTATTTTATTGTTTCCATGCTGAAACTTGAGCTTACATCGTATAAATCAACCTTTGTGATCATCTCCTTATACATTTCATCATAACTATTCATATCTGGTACGACCGCTCTAATTAAATAATCGATATCACCACTTAATCGGTGTACTTCCATGATATTTGGATTAGCTGAAACCATCTTATTAAATTCGTTAAACCATCTAGAGGTATGTTTATGGGTTCTGATAGCTGAATAAACAGTGAGGTCAAGTCCAACTTTTTTCTGATCTAATAGTGTAACTCTTGCACTGATTATTCCTTTTTCTTCAAGTGATTGAATTCGTCTCCAACATGTAGATGCAGACATATCTAGAGTATTAGCAATTTCATTAACTGTTAGTGTGGAATTTTTCTGAATGATTTCAAGTATTCTTAAATCTTTTTTATCCATTTTGGATCCTTCTTTTAATTTGAAATATAATTTCATTATAAATATAAATATTAAGATATTATTTCTTAATTATCATTATTTATAATATATATGGAACATATTTTCATTAAATTTAATATATAATTTTGTTTTGAAAGTTAATATTTGATAGTTATTAAGGGGGAGAATCATCAATAACCGCAAAATATTCATTACTTTAGTGATTTCTTATTTTTTTTATTCAATCTATATCTTTGCCTCAGGAACAGATTCTTTACCAGGGATGATCGCTCATTCTGATGAAAGTCGTCATGGGCAGGAATTATTCCAAGAGTATCATTGCATAGCTTGCCATCAGTTTTATGGTCTTGGTGGTCACATGGGCCCGGAATTAACTAATGCAATGTCATATCGAGGTGGAAATGTGGGTGAGATAATTGCTAGACAATTTTTAGCTAATGGTGGAAATGGAATGCCTAATTTAAATCTCACCGAAACTGAAATATCTGCCTTAATTGCTTATTTAAAATTTGTTGATAAGACAGGCACCTATCCACCAAAAAACTATAAAGTTAAATGGGGCATGATATATCAGGAAGATGATCCAGAATGGGTCTCAGGAGAGAAATTATGATTGGTTTGAGGTTTATGCGTCTAGGAGTCATTACTCTCGCGATAGGTTTATTCTTTGGAGTAATCGGTGGCTTTCAGTTTTTATTTCCAGATTTTTTGAGAGAATTATTATTCACTAAAACAAGAGCAATTCATGTCTCTATGGTCGTTTCTTGGATATTCTTGATAGCTATAGGAGGTATTTATTACTATCTTCCATCACAATTGGATAAGAAATTATATTCCAATAAATTGGCTGGTTGGCATTACTGGCTATTCTTGATTACGGGAATTCTTGTGTTAGTAAGTTATCTATCAGGAAAATTTGGAGGACGAGAATACTTTGCATTTCCTCCAATATTAAGTATTCCAATCTTTCTAAGTTGGATATTTTTTGGGTATAATTTTTTCCGTACTATGTCGCAAGAAACAGAGTCATGGCCAGTCTATTACTGGCAGTGGGCTACAGGGATAATATTTTTCTTCTTAACTTACACCGAAGCTCATCTTTATCTAATTCCATATTTTAGAGAAAATATGGTTCGTGAAATTATTGTGCAGTGGAAATCATATGGGGCATTAACAGGCTCCTGGAATATGTTGGTTTATGGTACTGGGTTGTTTATTGCAACTAGAATAAGTGGAAATGACAACGTCGCAAAAACAAAAATGGCTTTTGCACTCTATTTTTTGGGCTTATTTAATTTAATATTTGGATGGGCTCATCATACTTATCTAGTTCCCTCAGAGACATGGATACGAACATTTGCTTATTTTGTAAGTATGACTGAATTGTATATATTCGGTAAGATTATATGGGATTGGCGTGGCTCCCTTCAGCAATGGCAGATAAACAAACACGATACTGCTTATCGTTTTCTGTTCGCTGCTGATATATGGGTATTTTTAAACTTAGGATTGGCGTTGATTATATCCGTACCATATTTTAATTTATACACTCATGGAACCCATACTATTGTGGCCCACGCCATGGGAAGCACGATTGGGATAAATACTATGATTTTATTATCTTCATTATTTTATTTGATAAATGAAGCAAAAGTGAGTCAACTTGATACTAGAGAGACTAAAAAAGTAATAAATGGATTTTGGATTACAAATGTCTCTCTGGCGGTATTTTTAATTGCCCTTATTTGTGCTGGCTTAGGGAAAGGTATTTTTTATACTGACATGCCGTTTCAGGCAATGATGTTCAATATTAGACCATTTCTTGTAACATTTACACTAGCAGGGATAGCGTTAATGTTGGGTCTCTGGGTTGTTTTGTGGCAAGCTTTTAATAAATTAGGAATTCTAAATGGTTCCATAGATGTCTCAAAGCAGGATGAGGTGCGAGTTAATAAGCAACCAACATAACTTGAACTAGTTACTATTATTCTTTGTGATAATAATATTATTATTCATAAATAGAACTGATCTATCAGCGAAATAATTCGCTTCCTTTGTATCATGAGAAACGATTAATACGGTTGCTTGCCTCTCTTTAAAGATTTTTTTAGTTTCATTGTGAAGTTCGTTTTTTAAGCTTCCATCAAGAGCATTGAATGGCTCATCCAATAAAAGAATATTTGGCTCCGGTGCCATAGCTCTGGCAAGTGCCACTCTTTGTTGCTCTCCTCCTGATATTTCATGTGGATATTTATTTCGTAGTGACTGAACTCTAAAAAGCTCCAAGTAATCAGAAGCAATTTCTTGCTTATTTTTTTGATTATGAATTCCAAAAGTAACATTATTTAAAACACTGAGATGAGGAAAAAGAGCTCTCTCTTGAACCACAAGTCCAATTTTTCTTTTTTCGGGAGGAAGAAAGTGATTTGCATCTGAGATAATTTGATTATTTATCTTTATAACACCGGAAGTCTGCGTTTCAAGCCCAGCGATTATTCTCAATAATGTAGTTTTACCGCATCCTGAAGGGCCAAGGATAGAAATAATTTCACCTGAATCGATCTCAAGATTGAGATTTTCAAATAGAATCTTATCATTCTCATAAGAGTGTTTTAAATTATTTATTTCTAAAATTGGTTTCATTTATCTGTCCGTCGGTCTGGAAGACCTAATCATTTTTGTGAGAATAATGATAGGGATCAATCCCGTTATGACAATAGCAATTGCGGGTGCTGATGCTTGGATCATTCTTTCTTCAGCTGCATAAATGTAGGTTGAAACTGCTAAAGTGTCAAAGTTAAATGGCCTGAGTATGAGAGTTGCTGGTAATTCTTTTACGACTTCTGAGGTTACAAGTAAAATACTCGTTAAGAAGCTTGTTTTTAAAAGTGGAAAATGCACTCTTCTTAACAAGTTTAAACCACCTGAGTTAAGCGTCTTTGCTGAATCATCAATAGATCTACTAATTCTTTCAAATCCTGATTCAAAAGTTGAATTAGCTAGTGCGTAGGATTTAATAACATATGCAAAAACTAGACCCGCTAAACTACCAGTTAAAATTATTCTCGTATCATAAAATATTGATTTATCTAGCCAGGCAAATAATTGTACGATTCCAACTGCCAGTATTAATCCAGGGACTGCGTAACCCATCGAAAGTAAGGAATTTGAGGTAACAGATAAAGTATTTTTTTTGAGACGTATCGAAAAATTTATAAGCAATGCAAAAAAAGCACAAAGTATTGCTGCAATAATTGCTAATGAAATAGTATTGGTCATCGTAGTTATGAATTTATGATTGAAAAAATCTAAATTATATTGAAATGCCCAAATTGTTAATTCTGATACAGGTAAAAGAAAACCAATGAAAATAGGTATAAAACATATCAAAGAGGCGGCACAAGATTTAATTCCAGAAAGTTGATTTATTTTTGGGGGTCTAAAAGTTGATGTGTTGCTTGTGTATTTCGCTTTTTTTCTTGATATCCGTTCGAAAATAAAAATTAACCCCACAAATAATAAAAGCAGTGAGGCTAATTGCATTGCTGTACTGAGATCATACATACCATACCAAGTTCTGAATATTCCTGTTGTGAAAGTTTGAACCGCAAAATGATCAACAGCTCCAAAATCAGATAATGTCTCCATAATCACTAGCATGAGTCCACCTATGAGACCTGGTCTAATTATGGGTAGTCCAAGTTTATAAAAAATTTGAACTTTATTAAGTCCTAACATTCGTCCTGCTTCAAGCATAGATTGGGATTGATTTAAAAAAGCAGATCTTGATACGAGATAGACATATGGGTAAAGAGTGAAGGCAAAGACTACTATTGCCCCTAATGTGTTTCTTACATTTGGAAATAGAATGAAGCTCGTATCCAGATTAAATATAACTCTTATTAAATTATTTGCTGTTCCATACGAATCAAAAAGACCTGTAAACGTATAAGCTAGGATATATGGAGGAATTGATAAAGGAAGGATAAGGGCCCACTCAAAAAATCTCTTCCCATGGAATTCATAACTACATATTAGCCAAGCAGTTACCGTGCCAATGACTAACACCAGAATTGAAACCCCTAGAACCAGATAGATGGAACTCGATATATAGTCAAATAAAACATAATTATATAAATGTATCCAGTTTTCAGACCAATCACCTAGCAAGCTAGATAGGACAATAATTATTGGCAAAGAAAAGAAAAATAGAATTAAATAAGGTAATGACGTCCATGGCAAAAACGTCGATATTTTAAACATTGCTCTGCTCAATTAAAAAAAATTAATTATAGCAAATAAAATATAAATTAAGTCTAACTTATTGCCAGCCAGCTCTGTCCATAAGTTGAACTGCATTCAAATTATATTTACCGTAATCAGCTACTGATGTTTGGTCTTCTTTGAAGGTCAAGCCAAATTGTGCAATCGACGGGTGAGGCTCAATATTTTCCAATACGGGATATTCAAATGATAAATTTACCATATATCTTTGAACTCTCTCTGAGAGTAAAAATTCTAGAAATTTGATTGCATTGTGACTGTTTGGCGCATATTTTAATATACCGGCACCACTTATATTAATATGAGCTCCTCGGTTATCTTGGTTTGGAAAGTAAATTTTTACTTTTTTAGCAGCTTCCAGTTGGTCGTTGCCTGCTGATCCTGAAAGCATTATTCCAACATAATAACTATTGGCTACCGCCAGTTTAGCTTCCCCATTGGCTACCGCTATTATCTGAGCTCTATCATTACCTTGCGGTTTACGGATAAAGTTCGCTACTAATCCTTTTGCCCATTTTTCAGTTAATTCAATACCGTGATTTGCAATTAACGATGCTACTAATGATTGGTTATACATATTATTAGAACTTCTAATTGCAATTCCTCCGTTCCATCTAGGGTCCGCAAGATCCTCATATGAAAGATTGCTCAATTCTTCTATAGAAGTATTATCAGGATTATAAAAAACCACTCGCGCTCTTTTTGCAATGGCTATCCATTCATCATTTGGACCTCTTAGATTATTTGGCACAATATCGTTTATCTTTTTTGAATTGATTGATTTAAAATAACCTTCTTTTTGGACTCTCCATAGATTACCTGCATCTACAGTAAAGAAGATGTCTGCAGGTGAAGTATCTCCTTCCGCTTTTAACCTTTCCATTAATGCATTACCGCTACCTGATATAACATTGACCTGAATACCAGTGGTTTTTGTGAATTCAGCATATAAAGCATCATCAGAATCATAATGTCTTGAGGTATAGATATTTACTTCCGAGGCAATTGAAGTACTCATTAATAGTGTTGACAGAATCAACTGTGAAGTTAGTTTTAATAATTTATGCATGATTATTTTTCTTGTTTCATATGTGGATTAGTTATGATCTTTATTCTACCTAAATGAGAATAATTCTCAATATTAATTAGCTATTTGTAAACAAGCATTTCGTTAGTAGGATAGTTTCTATAGAATTAGAAAAATAATTTTCAAATAAATAGAGTTCAATAAATGGATTTCTTTCTTTCAATGGTAGCCTAGGAGTTAATTTTGTTTTCGAATTTCATACCAAGAAGTCTGGGGTGGTATCTAGGTTTAATTCTGGCATGTTTTGTTTCGTTATTGGCAAGTATAACTGCAGAGTGGATAGGAGAAGATCTGCTTGGATTTGAGCGCTCACCTGTCAGTGACATCATGATGGCAATCATAATTGGTATGATTATTGCCAATACAATTCCACTAAAGAATAAGCTAAAGATGGGCTTAAAGTTTTGTGCTACTAGTTTATTACGGATAGGGATAATGCTTTTAGGAATCCGTTTGAGTTTATTTGGTGCAGGTCAGTTTACTCTAGTAGCACTGCCATTTGTTGTAGCTGCGATTACAATTGGATTGATAACTGTCAGAATATTGGGTCGCTCCATGAGGTTGTCACCTCAACTAACAGGATTAATTGCTGTAGGAACTAGTATATGTGGCGCTACAGCAATTGTAGCAACCGCTCCTTTAATCAAAGCTAAGGAAGCTGAGGTTAGTTATTCAATTGCTTGCATAACAATATTTGGTTTAGCTGCTATGTTTTCTTATCCATTTCTTGCACATTATTTGTTTGCAGATCAACCAATAATGGCTGGATTGTTCCTTGGTACCTCAATCCATGAGACTGCTCAAGTCGCTGGTGCTGGGTTAATGTATCAATCACAGTATGATGCTCCATTGGCATTGGATATAGCAACGGTGACTAAATTAGTCCGAAATTTATGTATGATCGCAGTTATTCCTCTTGTTGGCGTGCTGTATGGGCAACAAGTTAGAACGAGAGAATCAACGAGCATCTGGTCATGGCTGGCATTGATTCCGTGGTTTATTATTGGTTTTGCAATTATGTCCACTATTCGAACCATAGGTGATCTTAGTGAAACACCATTTGGATTAATTAATTCTTATCAATGGAATGATTTGGTGAGCTTGATAAAATCATTAGCTGAGAAATTATTATTGATCGCAATGTCGGCCGTAGGTTTGACTTCGTTTTTTCGAGGTATGAAGGATATCGGTATTCGACCTTTCATGCTTGGGTTATTTGCTGCTTTATTAATTGGTTTTGTAAGTCTAGCAAGCATTACTATCTTTGCAGATGATCTATTAATTTTTTTTGAGCTTGTGTAAGTAATATATACAGAAAAATATAACGTAAAGTTTAACTTTTTTGATAATTGCGGATTATCATAATCTTTTTGTCGCAAAATACTAAAAAAAATTCATTTGGCTAAATATAGTCTTAGGTTAAGCAATCTAAGTTAAATAATTGAAAAATGGTAATTATTTCATGAATTTACATTAATTTTAATTCTAACCGATAGAATTATTGACTCGTCAATATATCAATCATAGGCTAATATCGTTAACGTTAGTTTTAGCAGAATTGATTTGTTAATCAGTAATTTATTATAAAAAGAAGTAAAGAGGTATAGTATGTCAGGCGAGAAAGTTACAGGAAATGTTAAGTGGTTTAATGACGATAAAGGTTTTGGATTTGTAGAACGTGAAGATGGGCCAGATGTATTTGTTCATCATAGCTCTATTCAAATGGAGGGTTTCAAAACTTTAAAAGAAGGTCAGAGGGTTACAATGGAAGTTAGTCAAGGTGAGAAAGGTCCTCAAGCAGACTCCGTATCAGTAGATTAGAGATATAATCCAAAATTTAAAACAATTCTAGAATATTATAATTCCATACATCAGGTTATCATTTTTTTAATATTCGATAGTCACGATAAATGGTGATCAGCAATTATTATAATTTTTAACTAAAGAAATTTTAAATATATTTAAATGCGACTTGAATTTGAGATTAAATTTTATTTAATAATCCTTAATGTTGATAACTTAGATATTTAGTAGAGCGCAACATGAGAAAAAAGTTTAATTCAATTTTAATGCTATGCTCTATTGTGCTTATCTTAGGTTGTTCGCAAGATAATTTAGAAAAAAATTATATCCTTGTTCCAGGGGGAGATGTTGATATTGGTTCGGAGGAAGGTCTTTCTTCAGAACAACCGGTTAATAATTACAGTGTTAAGTCATTTTACTTGTCTGTTCACCCAGTAACAGTAAAGCAATTTAGAGATTTTGTCGAAGCTACGAATTACCAAACAGAAGCTGATCGATATGGCAATTCTGGTGTATTCTCGTTTATTAAACAACAATGGTACATGCATGATGGGGCTAACTGGGAATATCCATTAGGTCGCTCCAATCAGATGGCTATAGATGATCATCCAGTTACACAAGTTAGCTGGAATGATGCTATAGCATATACTCTGTGGAAGGGAGTGAGATTACCTACTGAAATTGAATGGGAGCATGCGGCTAGGAATGGGATTAATAGTCGCTCTATATATCCTTGGGGTAACAAATTTAAAGTTAATAATAAATTCAGAGCAAATGTATGGCAGGGTACTTTTCCTTTTATTAATACAAATGAAGATGGATTTATGACAACGTCATCTGTTACTGAGTTTCCCCCTACTTCTCTGGGTCTGTATGATATGGCTGGTAATGTCTGGGAGTGGACTAGTTCAGAATATCAGGAAGGGAACTCTGTTCCAATGAAAACCATCAAGGGTGGGTCTTTTCTCTGTGAACCTGATTTTTGTCATGGGTATAGAGTGTCCTCAAGAATGGGTACAACACCTGATACAAGTCTTATGCATACAGGTTTTAGAACGGCAAGAAATTAGTTTTGATGATCACAAGTTACTAAAATGAAATTAAGAATCAAAGGAAATTCTATAAGATTGAGATTGACTCAAACAGAAGTCAAAGATTTGCAGACCCAAAATATTATTGAACAATGCGTTCAATTTCCAAATCAATCGCAATTAAAATACGGAATTAATGTCCTAACTGGAGATGATGGACTTACAGTTGATTTTGCTAAAAATAAACTTTCTGTGAATATTGGTAGTAATAGAATTAACTCTTGGTATTCTGACGAAGAGATTTCAATTTCTGGATATGTTGATAATCCTGGAAATGAAAAGCTATTAATTTTAATAGAAAAAGACTTTAAGTGTTTATCTCCCCGAGATGAAGATGAAAGTGATATGTTTCCACATCCGAAAGAGAAGCATTGATCTAAAAAATTTGAGAGGTATCTAAAATGACTTGGATTACAACAATTGAATTTGAAAATGCAACAGGGAAGCTAAAAGAATTATATGAGCGAATAAAAGGCCCTAATAATAATGTAGATAATATTATGATGGCGCATAGTTTGCGACCTCACTCCATGGAAGGCCACATGGCCTTGTATAAAAATGTTATTCATCATCCTAGGAATACTCTTCCAAAATGGTTATTAGAGGCTGCGGGGGTTTGTGTAAGCTTACTTAATAACTGTGAATATTGTGTTGAACATCATTACGAAGGTATGCGTAAATTACTCAATAATGATCAGAGATCGAGTGATATTCGCAAATCATTTGAATTACGTGATCCAGGGAAGGCTCTCACTGGGATTGAATTAGCGGTAATTGAATATGCCATAAAATTAACTCATTCCCCAGAAAAGATAGCAACTGAGGATATTGATTACCTGAGAAAAGCTGGCCTAGAAGATGGTCAAATATTGGAGATTAATCAAGTTACTGCATATTTTGCTTACGCCAACAGAACAGTTCTAGGCTTGGGTATTAATAAAACCGGGGATATTATTGGACTGTCACCAAATGATGGTGAAGATATGGATAATTGGACTCATTCTTAAGGTTACATTAATTTATTTAGAGGAAATATATTGAGCCAAATTGTTTGGCAAGGTTCGCAGAGTCGAATAGAAAAATCCGCAATGTATCGGTTTATGCAATTGCAAGGATTTCAAAATTATAATGAACTTTATGAATGGTCTATAAACCAGAGAGATTTTTTCTGGGAGGCTCTTGTAGACTTTTGTAATATCCGATTTTCAAAAAAACCAGAAATGAATCTAATTGAAGGTGCTGATATGGTTTCGGATCTCTGGTTTCCTGGAGCTGAATTAAATTTTGCTGAGCATTTATTAACATGCAAGGGAAGTAGAGCAGCGATCATATTCAGGGGGGAAGGCAATCGCAGAAAAGAAATTAGCTTTGACCAGCTGAGATTCCAGGTTGCATCAGTAGCTCATCATTTAAAAGCCATTGGCTTGAGAAGGAATGATTGTGTTGCAGCCTTCTTGCCAAATTGTCCAGAGGCTATTATAGCTATGTTAGCCTGCAGCAGTATAGGAGTTATTTGGTCTTCTTGTTCACCTGATTTTGGAGTAGAAGGTGTTGTAGATCGTTTCGGGCAAATTGAACCAAAATTATTTCTTGCTGTTGATGGATATTCTTATAATGGAAAAGAAATTGACACAAGCAGCACAGTAAAGAGTATTGTTGAACTAATTCCTAGTATAAAAGATACGATAATTATTCCATTTCTAGATGAATTCCCGAAGCATGACACTAAAAATAATATTATTTATTGGTCAGATTTAATTAAAGAAAAAGCAACGTTAGAGTTCACTTCTTTACCTTTTGATCATCCTCTTTATATTCTCTTTTCTTCTGGAACAACTGGGCTACCAAAATGCATTGTTCACGGTGTGGGAGGGACTTTACTACAACATATGAAAGAACATGTCCTTCATTATGATATTGGAATGGAAGATAGATTATTTTATTTTACTACTTGTGGCTGGATGATGTGGAACTGGATGGTTACCGGACTTGCCACAGGCTCAACTTTGGTAATTTATGATGGATCACCTTTTTATAGAGAAGGTGAGATATTATGGGATTTGGCAGAGTCCGAAAAAATTTCAGTATTTGGGGTAAGTGCAAAATATATCTCCGCTCAAGAAAAAGCAGAAATAATACCCAAGAATATTGCGAACTTATCATCAATAAAAACTATTTTGTCTACAGGTTCACCTCTTGCGCCTGAGAGCTTTGATTATGTTTATCGAGATATCAAAAGTGACATTCAATTGTCATCAGTATCAGGTGGTACAGATATTATATCTTGTTTTGTTTCAGGTAATCCAATTTTGCCAGTAAGACGAGGGGAGTTGCAATGTCTGGGGCTGGGAATGGCTGTAGAAATTTATGACGATCATGGTGCGTCAGTGATCGAGGAGAATGGAGAGCTGGTATGCACTAAATCATTCCCCTCAATGCCGATATATTTCTGGAATGATACTAAAAATGAAAAATATCATGCTGCATATTTTGAGAGATATAATGGAATATGGTGTCAAGGGGATTTTGCAATGATTACCAGATCTGGAGGTATGGTAATTCACGGAAGATCAGATACCGTCCTAAATCCTGGGGGTGTTAGGATTGGAACGGCAGATATTTATAGCCAAGTTGAAAAATTTGATCAGGTCATAGAGAGTGTCGTAATAGGTCAAAATTGGGATTATGATGTGCGCATTATTTTATTTTTGGTATTAAGAGACGATGAAATCTTAACTGTGAAATTAAAAGAGAAGATTTGTGATGTAATTCGAAAAAATACAACGCCAAAGCATGTACCAAGTAAGATTATTCAAGTTAAAGAAATACCAAGAACACGAAGTGGTAAAATAGTAGAATTAGCTGTCAAGAAAGCGGTTCAAGGTGAGATAATAGATAATACCTCGGCAATAGCGAATCCTGAATGCTTAGAATATTTTAAGAATCTAATTGAACTAGAAGAAGGTAAATGAGCAAAATTACAAAAAACCTTACTGGATATGGCTTAACTATTGAGGCTAAGAAGGAATCTGCTGAGAATAGCTCCTTTATTTATTATGGAGATGTCTTGCCTGAATGGATTGATATGAATGGGCACATGAATGTTGCTTATTATGTGAAGGCTTTTGATCTTGCCATTGATGTGCATTGGGCTGAACTTGGGATTACTCAAAATTATATTGAGATTGAAAACCTTTCTACCTTTTCTGTAGAATCTCACATTACCTACCAAGATGAAATGAAAGTAAGAGAGAAGTTCCGTATCACATCTCATGTTTTAGCCTATGATGATAAGCGTATCCATCTATTTCAGAGAATGTATAAAGGTACTGCTGATCACATTGTTGCTACAGCAGAATGGATGAACTTACATGTGAATCTTGAGACTCGTAGAGTGACTCCATGGCCCTCAAAGATATTAATGGCACTTGAAGAGCAAGTTAAAGCTCATAAGGAAATAATTTGGCCAGATGAAGCTGGTAAGAGGATGTCCATAAAGAATCCCCTATATGAGATAAAATCAAGGTAAGTTTTACTTAATCTTTTTTTCAGGCAGAGTTATTTTTACAGTAAAATCTTTATCAGTTGTGATGGCTTTTATTTTGCCTTTATTAAGCTCAACAGCTTCTTTAGCAATTGCTAAACCTAAACCTGATCCTTCCTCATTCTCAATATTTGCCTGAAAAGTTCTATGAAAAGGTTCAAAAATCTTTTCTGCGTCAGATTGATTTACACCAGCACCTTCGTCAGTTATTGAAATATCAATAGCTTGCTCTTTTTTACTTATCTTAAAAAGTATATGAGAGTTTTTTGGTCCATATTTCATAGCATTTCTTAGAATATTTTCTAATGCACTTTTAAGTTGGGACTCATATCCAAAAAAATTAATATTTGGTTCTGCTTCTAAATTGACTTCAATATTATGTGTTTTAATATTTTTGTATTCAAAATTGATATTTTCTATTACTTCTTTTGCGAGCATAGTTAGATTAATCAATTTATCTGACTCTTTTTTTACATTACCTACAATCGAATACTCTAAGATACTGCCAATTAATTTATTCAGGAGGTTAATTTCTTTTTTTATTCTCACATGTTCAATTTTTTCGGAGGTATCACGTTGTTGCACTATATCAAGAGACACTAACATTCTAGATAGAGGCGAGCGAAGTTCATGTGAAATATTTCTGAGTAACTCTTCTGCTTGTGCTTTGTATTGAGAGAGTTTATTTGTCATCCTATTAATATCTCTAGCAAGACTTCCAATTTCATCTTTCCTGTTACTTACTGAATCGGATACCTGAGTCAGAAAATTTCCTTCAGCTACTGAGCTTGCAGCCTCCCTAAAATGTTTAATTGGCTTGGTGATGGCTCGTGATAGGAGGTAAGAAACTGCTAAACTTAATATGAGACAACAAAGCAATATGAATAGAAATAAATTATCATCAAAAGTACCTTGTATAGAACTATTTTTTGGGAAAAAGAATAACTTATATCTTTTATTATCAGGTCCAATCAAAAAAGGGACTGTATTTGCTGGTCTCAGATTGCTAGGCAAGGCTGGGGTTTGTCGAAATTCATTAGGTTTTTTTCTTTTAGATCTGTGATGAGGTAACTCAAAATGATTTTGCCAGTTAATAATTCTTCTAGGAATATTTCTACCCAAAATATCTTTCCGCTCGTCATCCAAGAGAAAAATCCTCAATGGATATTGATCTCTATTGTCAATATTCTTTAGCCAAATTTTCAACCCCGAGTAACCTTGTGTATCGAGTACTTCACCTGCCCTGATGACTGTTTCATCTATTTCAAAGTTTGAATAAACTTCATCCATTCTTGTGTGGTAGAAATATCCAGCGAAAGCAGCAAATATCATTGTCGCAATAATAATTAACCAGAATGAGGCAAAGATTCGTATAAATAAGTTGTTGATTTTCATAATATTCTTTTATCTAATCACCAATTAAGGCGTAACCGACACCTCTCTGACTATAAATAATTTCTTTTTCCGCTCCAAGATTCTTTAATTTTGTTCTTATGTTACTTACGTGGGTGTCAATGCTTCTATCATAAGGAACAAATGATCTTCCGAGTGCGTGTTCACTCAATTCGTCTTTGTTTACTGTCTTACCAAGATTTGAAGCTAAGCATGAGAGTATTTCAAA
>CABXJW010000023.1 GCA_902512585.1 uncultured Woeseiaceae bacterium
ATGCTGAGTTTTCATGTGGTTGGGTTAGCGATTGTTGTGGGCATATTTACGATTTTGAATTTTCGACTACTAGGTTTCTTTGGTACTGTTGAATATTCTGGATTCTTAGATTTGTATAAAATTGCCTGGGTAGGATTACTTGTAAATGTGAGCTCTGGATTTGCACTATTTAGTTCTCAAGCAACATTTTTCATAACTAGCATTCCATTCATCACTAAAATCTCAGCAATAGTGCTAGGTTCGATTATAGCTTATTTTATACAAATAGAACTTAGATCAAATGCCAGTGGATGGGATCATAATGAGGAGCAACCAGCAAGAAAACATGTTTATTTGGCTTCTTTCTCTTTATTATTATGGTTGACTGCAATTTTTGGTGGTCGGTTGATTGCTTATTATTCGTAATAGGGGCGAGGGATGATAGAAATATTGGTTCAATCATTAGAAGGAAGCTTTATAAATAATTGGATTTTATCTAAGGCCTGGATTTGGCCGACTCTAGAGATTATACATTTCATTGGTTTGTCATTATTACTCGGTGCAATGCTGGTAATTGATTTACGATTGGCAGGTTTTTTAAGAAATTTTAATATGCAAGTTACACATCGCTTACTTCCTTTTGCCGCAATAGGGTTTTTCCTTAATCTTGCTACTGGTTTACTTTTCTTCATTGGTGATCCAGCTAGATACTCAGTAAATATAGGTTTTCAGTTAAAAATGCTTTTAGTTTTTATTGCTGGTTTTAATGCGCTTTGGTTTGCATTAAAAATAAATCCTCATCTAAAATCTATGGACCCATATGGCGATACATCAAAATCTGCAAAAATGACTGCTTATATTTCACTCATAGCATGGTTCGGAGTTTTACTTTTAGGCCGTTTAATTCCGTATGTGGGAACTGGTTGATTGCTCAACAAATAAATAGTGATAAAAGTTAATAATATTCCTTAAAAATTTTAATGAACTCAATCAATGAATCGGCTTTTTCAAGTCAAAATTTTCGTGTTTATTTTTATGGAAATATATTGTCCGTTGTTGGAATATGGGTGCAACGGTTATCGCTAGGTTGGCATGCCTGGCAACTAAGTGAATCGGCTTTTATAGTCGGCTTGATAGCAGCAGCGCAATATTTACCTTTATTGCTACTAACTCCTTTTTTTGGTGTATTTGCTGATCAATTTCAGCCAAGGTTTAGTGCAGTTATTATGCATATAATTTTGATGTGTATCGCAATGATATTGAGTTTCTTGACTTTTATGAATCTTATGGATGTGAGTTATTTATTTGTTTTAACTTTATTTTATGGCATTGCAAATAGTGCGTACTCACCGATAAGATTATCCCTCATACCTGTTTTGGTGCCTGCAAATCAATTTTCAAGTGCAGTAGCTGTCACTTCAGCAGGATTTAATTTGTCTCGATTTCTAGGTCCAGGTATAGCAGGATTTATTGTGACGTTTTATGGATTGGGCTTCGCATATCTAATAAATGCAATAACATTTATCCCAGTAATTATTTCATTATTACTGCTGAAAATTCCTACAATAAGTAAGCCATTGAATTCATCTGATGGTTACTTCCAGCAGTTACACCAGGGATTTCATTATACTTTAAATCATAAAGTAATTAGAAATGTAATTATAATTGCAGGAATTAGTAGTTTCTTTGGAAGGGGTCTAATTGAACTATTGCCAGCATTTACTGCTACAACATTTGGTGGTGGGAGTGCAGTTTTAGCAGAATTAATGGCTGCCTCAGGATTGGGTGCAGTTGTTGCTAGCTTTTTATATATGACAGGTAAGCTTGATTTTAAGTTACATAAAGCTGTTTTGTATGGTAGCTATGGGATGGTAGTCTCATGTTTGTTATTTGCATTTGTAGAATCCATTATCTTTGGGATTGTTGCAGTTACTATGATTGGTTTTTTTATCACTTTTGTTGCCGTAGGCTCTCAATCTCAAGTGCAAGTGCAAGTTGCAAATGAACTCAGAGGAAGAGTCTCAAGTTTATGGACGATTATTGTGCTTGGTAGCCCAGCACTCGGAAGTCTCCTGGCGGGAATAATGTTCAGTAAATTTGGTGCAAGACCAACCGTAATTACATTTTCATTAACTTGCCTTGTGTTATTGGTAATAATTAATTGGTTTCAGTCGAAAAACCAATAAGAGATTGTTTAATCGCCGTGAATAATTCCTGCAGCGATACCAATTTCAGGAGCAACGGAATAGAAATCTAATTTTGGCTTGCTACCACCAGCCGCTTTATGTGCTGCAGTTGCAGCAATCCATGTATGTAGTTCCATTGAACCTATACCTGCCTCTTGGACAAGTTGTTTCTGATCCCAGCTATCAAAGTCATTGAGCTTGAAGTTTGTTAGTACTTCTAAAAATCGCATATCAGCTTCTTCGTTTAAACGCATATCAGCAGCTGTCCTTTCTCCTCTTGCGATCATTTCAGCGCCCTCGTGATGCATTTCTTCAAGACGTTCTATCCATTGTTCAGAACTTAATGATGAATCATCATCACCCCCCGAATTTTGCCATGCGTTAACTTCTTTTGGTCCATGATCAACTTCTGGATAATAGCGTCTTGGGTGATGTGACATTCCACCTGAAGCTAACAATAAAACTCGTTTTTTGGATGACCGTATATAGTTACCAATTGCTTCCCCCATTAATCTAGAGCGACGAAATGGTACAAACGGTTCGCATATACAATTTATAAATATTGGGATTACAGGTTTCGCACTTAGGCTCCCACACATGGTATGGATGGTTTGTGAGAATGCATGATCGATTTTCATATCTGTCGAGGTTGCTGGATCAATATCATGATTGCGAAGGAAATTTGTTATATTGACTGCTATTTCAGGTGGAACATCCAATTTTCCTGGAAAACCACCAATATCATTGGTAGCTGTTGCATTGATACCAATACAAAAAGATGGCATAAGCTTTAAAAAAAAACCATTAAAGTGATCTGAACCGAAAGCAATAACTAAATCAGGATTATATTTTTTTACTGCTTTTATTCGCTCTTCATAGGCGAGCTGAAGTGCATCCCAATCTTTAGGTTGTTCCGCATAGCAATAAAGAAGAGGACTATGAGATGCACATACAAGGGATGATGTCATGTTATTATTCCTTAATACTTAGAAATATTAATATTTTATAAAGTTATTTATTAATTCAATTAGACCTTATTAGGAGGGCGCTGTCATCTTATGAAGAAACTGAATTTTGCTGTCAATCAACACAATATAGTTATATTTATGTGTCTTTATGTATTTTTAGTACTACTCTTAAACACAGTTCAAGCGCATGGTATATCTGGTAAAGATGCTCATTTTCTGCAAGAGAATAATGGTCAGGCAATAGGAGTTTTCATTTATTTAGGCGCTAAACATATGATCACCGGCTACGATCATTTGTTGTATTTATGTGGGGTTATTTTCTTTTTGTATAAGCTCAGGGAGGTAGCATTATTTGTCTCACTTTTCGCATTAGGGCACAGTATTACGCTGCTTTCTGGGGTATTGATTGGATTAAAAATTAACCCATATATTATTGATGCAATTATCGGGTTATCAGTGGCTTATAAAGCATTAGAGAATCTTGATGGTTTAAAGTCGATTATCAGTAAAATACCAAATCCCAAATTAGCGGTATTTGTCTTTGGATTAATTCATGGATTAGGCTTGGCAACCAAAATTCAGGACATGACTTTGTCTGATGATGGTTTGGTTACAAACATACTCTCTTTTAATTTAGGTGTTGAAATAGGGCAAATGATAGCGTTATTAGGTGCTTTAGTTGCTATTAATTTATGGCGAACGCAAGGAGGTTTTTATAAGCATGCCAGAATGTTTAACTATTGCTTAATGTTTTCTGGCTTTATGCTAGCTAGTTTTCAAATAAGTGGATATTTCTTATCTTTTGCACTTTTGTAAACATTCAACCTATAATAAAAAAATGACAATGAGTTAAGTCTAATTTAAGTTTACAATTTTAGATATTAAATTAATTCTACAAAGAGTGTTTTATGGGCGATAAAAACGAAAATAAGCTTTCATTTTCAGGAATTATGGGAGTTTTATTATTAGCAATTATTATAGTCGTAATGTTTATATTACCTGCTGAATATGGCGTTGATCCAACTGGAGTTGGAAATAAATTGGGATTAATAAAGCTTACGGATAAAGAAGCTCCTTCAGAACAAAACACGGTAGTGAGAGTGATTAGTGGTGACTATCCAGCAATTCCCGAAGAATTTGATTCATGGGAGCCGGATGTTATAGGCGCTCCATTCTCAACAACACAGCTGAATTCTTTTTCTAGTGATCAAATTATAATAAATCTCGATAGCGGTGAACAACTCGAATATAAGGCGCTCATGCAGCAGGGTGATGTTTTGGTTTATTCATGGTCAGTTAATAAAGGTGTGGTTTATACAGATTTTCATGCTGACCCTAAGCAAGATGTTCAACTTTATCCAGATGATTATTTTATTCGTTACAGGGAGAGTGAAACATCCAGTAGTGCAGGCTCAATTGTTGCTCCATTCGGTGGTAACCATGGATGGTATTGGTTGAATATTGAAGAGCATCCAATTGAAATTACCTTAAATGTATCTGGTTTTTATTCTGAGTTAATTGAATTAGGCCGTTCATTTCAATAGTAAATAAGATGGATAATTTTATTTATATCGACCATATCCAATATCCTCGTTGACTATAGCTACACCATTAACTTCAGCGTAACCATTCCAGTCATTGATCATTTTCTCAAGAAGGTTGGCGTGGCTTTTTGAAAGATCATTACTTTCAGTAGGATCCTCAGATATATCATAGAGCTGCCATTCACCAGTGCCCTCTGGAGGCCAGATAAGGACTGCTTTATATTTATTTTTTATCAATGCACGATTCCCATATAATTCCCAACCAATAGGTTCATCTCCATGTATTGTTTCTGATTGATCAGTAAGATAACTCAATGCTGATTTTCCAGTCATGGGGATCAACTCTTTCTCAGATACATGCGGGTGCTTCAGATCTACTATATCAAGGATGGTTGGGGCAATATCCATAACTGACATAACTGAATTTTTGATTCCATTATTAAATCTATTTTTAGTGCTATAAAATATAGCTGGAGTTTTTATGCCACCCTCGGTTGTATAAGATTTATAATTTCGAAAAGGTGAGACCATGGCGTGAGCCCATCCAGCTCCCAACCATACATAAGAATCTCTTTTTCCCATATTCTCTATCCTGTTATCAAAGGTAGCAGGAATCCAGTATTTATTATCACCAACTGCACCAATATCATTTCCTTCAGCCCCATTATCAGAAACAAAAATTACGATAGTTTCTCTATCAATGTTGTCAGTTAAAAACTCTATAAGTCGACCTATATGAAGATCCATTAATTCGATCATTGCGGCATGCAGTTCTGCTCGCTTGATTTCTGTTTGTTTTTGAAAAGTTGGTAGTGAGTCCCAGCTCTTTACCGCACGATTTAGAGGGGTTAACTGAACATCTGAATTTAGCAACCCAAATGATTTCTGTTGTTCAAAACGTTGCTTACGAATTTCTTCCCAACCTTTATCGTAAGTTCCTTTATATCTATCTATCCATGCATCAGGTACCTGAAGCGGCCAATGAGGCGCGGTATATGCTAAGTAGGCAAAGAAAGGTTTGTCGTCCTGAGGTTTATTCTTTATATAATTAAGGATTCGATTGGTATAATCTTTTGTTGAGTAGAATTCTTTATCTAGTTTTGTAACTTTCTTACCATCTTCAAAATAAGCTGCAATTTGTTGACCAGCAAATGTTCCTCGACCATCACTAAAATGACTGCCGCCGCCATCCGCTATTCCAAAATATCGATCAAATCCCTGATCTGTTGGAAGCTTTCCTTTTGTTTTCCCCAGATCCCATTTCCCAGCCATAAATGTATGATAACCAGCATCATTTAAGATTTTTGAGAACGGCATTACACGGTCATTCAAAAACCCCTCATAACCTGGTAATCCCCTCAACTCAGGAAGTCGCCTTAACGCAGCTGCATTTGTCCCAAGGCCAGCACGATGATTATCGACACCAGTCATTAGCATGGCCCGGGTTGGTCCGCATGTTGGACCAGTATGGTAATTTGTTAATTGAATACCATTTTTTGCCATATTATCTAAATTAGGTGTTTTTATTTCACTACCATATACACCCAGATCTGAATACCCTAAATCATCTGCAACAATTAATATTATATTAGGTGGTTCTGATTCATTCGCATAAAGATACGAGCCAAAACTCAAAAAAGGGATTAATAAAATTAATTTGAATATTTTGATTTTTAGAGGTTGCATTGAATTAATTCCCTTTTTAAATAATATATTAAAACTTATTTAGTATAAATATCATGATTTGAGTTAATTTAACATGTTAAGTATACTTTCTTATGAATTCATCTTTATGGTGTTATTAGTTATAGCATGTAACAATCGTACCCTGAATTTATAGAGGGTCGTTAGTTTAAATGATAATAAAAAATTAGGAGTTTGAGAATGTCTGATTATGGTCTAATTATAAATGGTGACAAAATAGTCACTGAGAAAACATTTGCTGTGAAAAACCCAGCTAATGAAGAGGTGGTTGCGAATTGCCCAATCGCAACAAAAGATCATTTGAACAGTGCCGTGAAAGCAGCTTCTGATGCATTTATAACTTGGTCAAAAGTTTCAGATGATGACAGAGCTGCTGTTTGTGGAAAAATATCATCAGCAATTGCATCACACTCAGAAGAGTTGGCTAAATTATTAACTCAAGAACAGGGTAAACCTCTTGAGGGGGCCGGCTCAAGATTTGAACTTGGTGGCGCAGCTGGATGGGCAGGTTATACCAGTACATTAAAGCTTCCTGAAAAAATTATCCAAGATGATGAAAATGCAAAAATCGTTCAAACTAGAAAACCAATAGGTGTTGTTGGTTCTATACTCCCTTGGAATTGGCCGCTTATGATTGCGGTTTGGCATATTGTACCGGCTATTAGGGCAGGCAATACAGTGGTAATGAAACCCTCACCATATACTCCCTTGAGTTCGCTGCGTATGGCAGAAATTATCAGCGCTTGTTTACCAGCTGGTGTGCTTAATTGTGTTACAGGTGAAGATAATTTAGGTCAATGGATGACTGAGCATCCCAATATCCAAAAAATTATTTTTACAGGATCTATTCCAACTGGCAAAAAAGTCATGAGCAGTTCTTCTGCGAGTTTGAAAAGATTGACGCTCGAACTTGGCGGTAATGATGCGGGTATTGTTCTTGATGATGTTGATCCAGCCGCAGTTGCACCGGATATAATTCAGGGTGCATTTCTGAATAATGGTCAAACATGTGCTGCTTTGAAAAGATTATATGTTCATGATTCGATTTATGATGATTTATGTAAAGAGTTAGCTAATGCTGCATCTGGCATCCCTATGGGAGATGGTCTTGATGAGAGTAACTTACAAGGTCCAATTCAAAATAAAATGCAATATGACAAAGTTGTAGCTTTATTCGAGGATGCGAAAGAACAAGGTGGTCGCGTTCTTTGTGGAGGAGATATACCTAATGAGCCAGGATATTTTATGCCATATACGCTGGTTGCTGATGTTAATGATGGAATGCGGATTGTTGATGAAGAGCAGTTTGGACCACTATTACCGATAATCAAATACTCAGATTTAGATGACGCAATTAATAGTGCTAATGCCCTTGAGACGGGTTTGGGCGGTTCTGTCTGGTCCTCTGATACGGAGCGAGCTGCAAAAGTTGCTAGCCAATTGGAGTGTGGTACAGCATGGGTAAATGGTCATGGTGGAATTGCTCCAAATGTTCCATTTGGCGGAGTCAAATGTTCTGGAATTGGGGTAGAATTTGCTGAAGAAGGCCTCCATGAGTACACGAATATTCAGATCGTAAATGTTGCAAAAGCGTAATTGAATGAACAAAATTTTATCACGTGTTGGGCCTGGTCTAATGCTTGCAGCAGTTGGTGTAGGTGTTTCCCATTTGGTTTATTCAACGCAAGCAGGTGCAGATTATGGGTTATCTTTGTTATGGCTCATAATAGCGGTGACATTGATAAAATACCCAGCATTCCGTTTCGCTGTAGATTATGCCAATGCAACTGGTGAGAGTTTAGTAAAAGCTTATGGTGAGATAAGTAAGTTAGCCCTGGCTTGGCTCTTGGCTGGTTTTATAGTAGATACTTTCATTGCCACCAGTGCCGTTTCAATGGTTACTGCTGGTTTATTTATAAGTGTCTTTGATTTATCTTATTCCGCGCCCTATGTAGCAATTATTATCACTATATTTTCAGCACTCATATTAATGAATGGTCAGTATGGAAAAGCAGAAAATATTGTTAAAATTCTGGTAATAGTATTCTCACTTTTAACTTTAGCAGCTCTTTTGTTTGCACTGCCTCTATTGGGAAGTAATGGCAGACCTATATTAGCTGATGTATCCATTGATATGCCGCTATCTCTATTTGTAATAGCGGTTGCAGGATGGATGCCTATGCCCACTAATGGAGCTATTTTATTTTCCAAATGGGTGGTCGAAAAAAGGAAACTTGATGAAGCTAATTTTAGTGGTGAAGATGCAATTAGAGATTTTAAGATAGGTTATTTTTTAACATTATTTTTAGCGGTATGTTTTGTCGTAATGGGTACAGCAGTCCTATTTGGGACAGGTAGAGAGGTCCCAGTTACCCCACCAGAGTTTGCCGCTGAATTATTTCATGTCTTCACAGAGACAATAGGCAAGTGGTCTTATCCTGTTATTGCCAGTGCAGGCCTCGCAGTTATGTGGTCTACTCAAATTGCATTAATGGATGTAATGCCTCGTTTAACTGATCGCTTAGCTGGCGTGATAATGAAAAGACCTGTTCATTTACCAGATCGATATAAGTTATTTTCATGTATTCAAGTTATTGGGATAATTATAATATTATTATTCCTATTGAGTAGTTTCAAAGCGTTTTTGTATTTCGCGACAAGTGTTGGGCTAATTGCTGCACCTACGATTGCTTATTATAATTATTTGGCTATTACATCAAAAAAAATTCCAACAAAGTACAGGCCTAATAAGATACTAGTTATTTGGAATTGGTCATGTATTTTAATTATGACTTTATTTGCAATAGGTTTTATATATACAAGGATAGTAATGTGAAGAAATTAGAAAAAATGTCAGGTGGTGAAGCCATGGTTAGGGCGGCAAAAGCCAATGGTATTGACACAGTTTTTGGTTTGCCAGGAGCTCAAACCTACCCAATATTTGATGCTTTATATAAGCAGCCTGATATTAAAACGGTAATTACACGACATGAACAGGGTGCTGGTTATATGGCCTATGGTTACTCTAAGGCAACGGGTAAACCTGGAGCTTTTTCAGTCGTACCTGGTCCCGGTGTTTTAAATACTACAGCTGCATTGTGTACAGCGGCTGGGGGTAATGTACCTCTTTTATGTATGACAGGACAGGTTCCTTCAGAGTTTCTTGGCAAAGGCAGAGGTCATTTGCATGAATTATCAAGTCAAACCGCAACGTTAGAGACAATTATCAAATATGCCGGACACATTTCAGATCCGAGTGAGACTCCTGCTTTCATGAATCAAGCATTCAAAACCATGCAAAGTGGGAGACCTGGACCAGTTTCTGTTGAAATGTGCTGGGATACAATGGCGCAGTTATGGGATGTGGAATGCCTCCCAGGAAATATTGAGATTGATAAACCCTCAATTAATGATGACGCTATCAGTCAAGCGGCAAATCTGATAGCAAAATCAAAGAATATAATGATTATGTCTGGAAGTGGAGCACAGCACGCGAGTGCAGAGGTAAGAGAATTATCTTCGCTGTTAGGTGCCGCCTCTACTGCATTAAGAAGTGGTAAAGGAGTTGTAAGTGAAGATAGTGAAGTTGGTGTGTCAAGTGCAGCAGCGAGAAAGTTATGGAATGATACAGATCTGCTAATCGGAATTGGTTCACGCTTAGAAATGCAATATATGCGTTGGTTGTCAATGATGAAGTACTATGATCGATCACCTCCAGGGTGGGTTGGGTCTGTATACGCAAATGCACCGAAATTAATTAGAATAGATATAGACCCTGAAGAAATGACTCGCTTAAAGCCAGATGTGGGTATTGTTGCTGATTCTGTTGACGGTGTTAGTGCATTAATCAATAAAATTAATAAGGTTGGTTTTAAGGCGGGAAATATTGACCGAATCACTGCAGCTAAAACAAAAATGGGTGTTGCTATAGAGAAGATCCAGCCACAAATGTCATATTTAAATGTGATTCGAGATGTACTTCCGAGAGATGGGTACTTTGTTGAGGAGTTATGCCAAGCAGGTTTCACTTCTTATTATGGATTTCCAACCTATGAGCCAAGAACCTATGTATCATCTGGATATCAAGGAACATTGGGTTATGGATTCCCAACTGCTTTGGGAGTAAAAGTTGCAGCACCAGATAAGCCAGTTGTATCAATAATTGGGGATGGTGGATTTTTATTTGCCATGCCTGAATTAGCAACTGCAATACAGCATAATATCGGCTTAATAACTATTGTATTCAACAATAGTTCATTTGGTAATGTGCGACGAGATCAAAAAGACAGATTTGAATCACATATTATTGGTGCTGATTTAACCAACCCAGATTTCTTAAAAATTGCAGAATCATTTGGTGCTGACGGATATCGATTAAATTCACCAAAGGAACTGAAATCCACATTAGCAAAAGCAATTGATAATAATAGGCCAACAATCATTGAGGTTGAAATTGAAAAAGATTCAGAGGTAAGTCCTTGGAAATATATTCATGGCTAAGGGATCAGATGAAGAAATTAATTTTTTTGTTACTATCAATAGTAATAATTGGAGTTCTTTTCTTTGAAATTGAAACTAATGTGCGTTTCGCGTTTCCAAAAAAGATAGAAATATTAGATTCAAGCCAAGAGCTCATATACTTAAAATGCGTGGAGGCTAGAGATAAAATAATTCATGCTCAAACATTTTCTTCTATTGATAATCCAGACGTGCAGCGTGAGGTTCTATCAGCGAGAAAAAATCAAGCGCTTGCAGAATGTCGTGGTTTGCATCCAGCAAAGATGGTAGAAATAAATCAATCATTTGAGGTTAATATATTTGATTTCAAATATCGATATTAGTTACGTTTCAAATAAAATCGAGTAATGGGGCATTAGTTATGACAAAAAAAATATCAAGAAGAGATTTTTTAAGTGGCACACAAATTGCTATTGGCGCTTCAGTGTTGCCTTTACACAATGTTTTTGGTGCTCAACAATCAGATTTTAAGTTACCACAAAGTTATTATCCACCATCGCATACTGGTTTGAGGGGGAGTCACGATGGCTCTTGGGAAATTATGCATTCTCGCGTTCTGGGTAAACAATGGCCAATTCAGGAATATGAAGAAAATTATGATCTAGTGGTTGTTGGTGCAGGGATAAGTGGTTTATCTGCAGCATACCACTATCGCAAAAATCACCCTGACGCAAAAATTTTGATTCTTGATAATCACGATGATTTTGGTGGTCATGCTAAACGTAATGAATTTGATGTAGGTGGTAAAACAAGGATTGGTTATGGTGGGACAGAGACTATAGATACTCCATCATCGTACAGCGAAGAAGCAAAAAAATTAATACAAGAAATAGGTATTGATGTTGAAAAATTTTATCAAGCATTTGATCAATCTTTATATTCATCAATGGGTTTAGGAAAAGGGATCATGTTTGATAACCAATCATTTCATGAGCAAAAATTAGTCGTAGGGTACAATAAAATTCCATGGCAAGAATTTGCTGATAAAACTCCAATGAATGATCAGGCAAAGAAGGATTTAGTAAGAATTTGGACGGAAGAGAAAGATTATTTACCTGATCTTACTCAGGCTGAAAAATATAAGTTACTCTCTAAAGTCAGTTATTATGATTTTCTAAAAAACTACGTCAAAGTAGATCAACAAGTCCTCGAAATATTTAGACGATGGGGTATGAGTTTTTGGTGTGTGGGTATTGATGAGGTGCCATCAACCTCTATTCAAAGTTATGATGGCGGTATGCCAGGATTAAACCATACACTTGAAAGAAGTGGTTATAGAGGAGACGAGCCGTATATATTTCATTTTCCTGATGGAAATGCATCAGTAGCGAGATTATTAGTTAGAAAATTAATACCAGAGGCTGTACCTGGAACAACCATGGAGGATGTTGTATTAAGTAGAGTGAATTATGATTTATTAGATGGCCAACCTGACTCACGAATCAATATTCGACTGAATTCAACTGCAGTTAATGTAGGACATAAAAATCGCTCCACTAAAGTTGATGTAACTTATGTTCGAAATCATCAAACACATACCATTCGGGCAAATAAATGTATTTTAGCTTGTTACAACAGTGCAATTCCTTATCTATGTGATGAATTGCCAACTAAACAAATTGAAGGTTTAAAATACAATGTAAAAGTACCATTGACTTACACGAAAGTTATGGTTTCTAACTGGAGGGCATTCGCTGAATTAGGACTAGATTTTGTTTATTACACTAACGACTTTTTTAAACAGGTTGAGCTTGATTACCCTGTTTCAATAGGTGAATATCAATTTAATAGCTCACCTGATGAACCTATGATATTACATATGTGCCATTCTCGCCATTCACCTGATATTAAAGGTCCAGATCAATGGCGAGAGGGTAGGAGACGATTATTATCGACGCCGTTTTCAGTTTTCGAAGGGCATGTTAAGAACCAACTTGACCAAGCGCTTGGGAGTAATGGATTCGATGTGGATAAAGATATTAACGCAATAACTGTTAATCGATGGCCACATGGATACTCATACTCTAATGATTTAATTTGGGAGCCAGAATGGCCAAATGAGGAAAGTAAACCGTGGGTGCAGGGCAGAAAAATTTATGGTCGGATTGCTATTGCCAACTCAGATGCGGGTGCCTCAGCTGATACTAATGCTGCCATCACGCATGGTATTCGTGCAGCAAACGAAGTTCTTTCTATATAAAGTAGTATATATTTATGCGATTAATAATATTATTTATCTATTTATTTAATTTATTGCTACTAATCGGCTGCTCTGAAAAGGAGACAAATTTTTTATCAGAATTCACAGAAATTGACCATATTATAGTCAATGGTCAGGTCATCGATGGTACAGGTAAACCTGGCTTCAATGCAGATATAGTCATTGTGGATGATGAAATTGTGTTTATTGGGGATACTAGTTTTTCTAAGCAAGATTATGATACTAGGGTCATGAATGTTATCGATGCTAATGGAAAGGTTGTCACGCCAGGTTTTATAGATTTACATGCTCATGGTAATCCTTTGCAGAATAATCAATTAGAAAACTTTTTAGCAATGGGCGTAACAACAATAACACTTGGGCAAGATGGAGCTAGTCCCAATTATAACCCCTTATCTGATTGGTTAGATCAGATAATTAATAAAGGTATTGGTACAAATTTAGCAATGTTTGTCGGTCATGGAACACTCAGAAACCTTTCTGGCATTGGTTTGAGTGATTCTCCATCGAAGGATGATTTACAGAAAATCTCAAAAATTCTTAATGAAACTCTCGAGTATACTTTCGGCCTGAGTACAGGTTTGGAATATAATCCTGGTCTCCATGCAAAGCCCGATGAGCTCAATCAATTAGCTAGAATTGTAGGGAATCATGATCGGTTAATAATGAGCCATATGCGCAATGAAGATGATGATCAATTGGAGGGCTCAATAGCTGAATTACTGGACCAAGGACAATTTGCGAGGGTGCACATATCACATTTAAAAGCGGTTTATGGAAGTGGGGCTGAGCGCGCTAATGAGATACTCGGTATTTTAAGAGATGCTCGAAATCTAGGGGTCAAAATTACAGCAGATATATACCCATATAATGCTAGTTATACAGGTATTGGAATTATTTTTCCGAATTGGGCAAAAACAGAAAAACAGTTCGAGTTTGCTAAATTAAACAGAAGAGATGAATTAGCGACTTATTTAAAGAATCGAGTTAACAGGAGAAATGGACCAGAGGCAACTTTGCTGGGCACGGAGCCTTTTGTGGGGATAACTTTGGCGGAGTTAGCCCATAAAAGAGAAGCATCATTTGAGGACGTTTTAATTGATGAAATTGGACCAAACGGAGCTTCAGGTGCATATTTTG